>CAYVOP010000041.1:0-23304 GCA_964453105.1 uncultured Aquabacterium sp.
AATTTTGGGTTGGCACAACCCTCAAAAAATGGTCAGTTTTCGGTTGGCGTCAACACCTTACCGATCTAGAAATGTTTCTCACTTACGGGGAGCACGGGAAAGAGACTTTTACATTCAAAACTGCGGAGTCGCTGCTTTTGCCGTGGCGGCCGCAAGCCGGCGAGCTGAGCCCGTGGGACGAGGAGCGTGCGTTGCTCCAACAGATCAGGAGTGAATCAGCGCTTGTTCCTGAATTGGCCTCTCGCCTAGAGGCACTGGAGTCAGCTGGCGCTTTGGAGAATGCGCTCTTTTTGCCTGGACTAGAGCAAAAGGAATTGGCTATCGCACCTGATTTTGTCTATCTAGATACCGAGGCAAAGCGAGAAGATATCTCGCAGGCTGATATCTTCCTTGTTGTTAGTAATTTATTGGCTGTCGCTCGCACAAGTGGTCTGTATAACGGCCTTCCACAGGCTCACCACCAGTGGGCACAAAGCGTGTATGGACAAGTTTTAGTTGACCTTCCAACAGTTTGTCCTCGAAATTTCCGGGACTATAACGATGCGATTCTGCGGGCAAGCTTCATTCGTGCTGCTAGCAAAAAAGAACTTAACTATTCGGTTGATGAAGAGTGCAGTGCAGAAGTGCTGGATGTTTTGATTGCTGAGTTGTCCGCATGGCCAGATGGCAGAGGGGACTCTCTCCCGGAGCTATTGATGGCTTTGGCTACAGGCCGTTTGAAGCTAGTGGCCTCGGACGAAGCCAGATTTGTGGCGCAATTGAACACCGCTGGGTTACCTAGGCATCTTGCGCAACTTAGGGATGCGTGGATGTCTGGGAGAGCGTGAATCTTGTAGCCACGATCTACTTCCCAGATGCCGCTGAATTGGTCGCTGAGGTACGTCGATACACCGAGAGTTATCGCGGTAATCAGTGCTCTTGAGATTTAGTCTTGCGTGAGTGAAAATTTGTACACGTTCCCAGGCTCTACAAACGTTGCCGAACGCTTGTTTGGTGTTAGAACGAACTTGTTGTTCTTGATGATGTACTCAGTAAACTCAACCCCTTGGGGTTCATCTTGTCCATCAGAGTATCGATAAGTAACCTTATCAAATATGACAAGGTTGTCCTGAAACCGGACTGCTGCACAAGATGCAAACAAGCTGGGCAGCTTCCACGCCTTATGTGTTCTGCCCGTTTGCTTAATCAAGTAAACGGCCTTGTGCCTTACTGCTGAGCCAGAAGCTGTAGATGGTGTGTTTTCAACACATGTCCATCCAGACGCAAAGTAGGCCGTCGTACCGAGTCCCAAGTCTGAATCACTGGCAATTTCGTCGGCAAAAAACTTGATGCGACTGCGGTTCAGCGTGCGGCCATTGATCACCAGCACACCCCCTCGCACGTCAATCTTTTTCTGACTTCCGTTAACGTTGCCCTGCCATCCAAACCGAACTTGGTCATCACCTTCTAAGCTGTAAGGCTGCAATTCGATGCCATGCCCTTCGAAGAGCCGATTGGGTAGGGTCGCGTAATAGGCTTCGTAGCCATCAAAAACGGTTGCAGCTTGGCCTATGACAGGCGCAAACAATAAGACTGCGAGAAGCTTCATCGGTAAGCCTTTCCACCCGTTGCCGAAAGGTAGTCGGCATCGTGTGTCCAAAATATCGTGCCGCCATAGGCTGCGGTAGACGCCCACACATACTTAAATTGACCGCGCACTTTAGAGTTGACTTCTTTACCGGTTTTCTTGTCACGAACCTTCCAATAAATGGTTGTTTCATGGGCCGACTCTTGGACGCCATAGATGTTATGTTCAGGCGCTCCAAACCGAAAGCCATCCCGAACTTTAGGGTGACGGGCATAGTTAGTCTTGAAATCGAGTCCGTCCCACCAGTAAGCCCCATTTGATGGATCTGTGCCCGAGTTTGAGAGCGCATTCTTGGCGCTCTCAACAGCAAGTGCCATGCCTTTGTCTGCGGCTATGTCGGCGTCACCGGCCTTCATCAGTCGACCAAAGCGAGGGTTTCCGTCTTTAACCGCATAGGTGTAGTTCGGGTCCGATGCCAGCATCTGATCAATGGTCTTGTTCCCCCAGGCTCTGGCTCTGTTTGCAACAGCCCAGGCAATGGCGGCAATTTCGTTAGGGACATTGGCCGTAGAGGCTTCACCGTAAGCAATAGCGGCCAGCTTGCGGGTTTGTGAGTCGATCGTCATGCTGCAGGCATCCAGAATGTGGGCTCACCAGCCTTAGACATTGGAAGCGCTAACGTCTTCCCATCTTGTCCTAGTTGGCCTTCGTGCAGCTTCTTTCCGTCAGCGTCAATCCGATAGGCGAGCGGCACCGGTTTACCGTCGTGGCGTTCCGCAACGAAATAGTATTCAAGTTCATCTTCTTGGAAGTCAGAGTTTGAATCGCCACCTGAATCGTTGGTCGACGGATTGGCGGATGTAGCCGAGGATTTTGGCGTGGAGTTTGCTGCCTGCGAGTTCGACGAACCAGCGTTGCCGATTCTGCTGACGACCTGCCCAGAGATCAGTGTTGCGCCGCACGCGCACTTATCACCGTGTCTAGCAACCGGCTTGCCGTCGATGATCATGGTGGGATCGCCAGTCACAATGACTGTGGTCCCGTGACCCGGGATAGGGCAGGTTACTTGATCGCCAACTCGTGCAATGCCTTTTCCGTGGGTATCGGACATGACCGAGGCTTGGATAACGGTGCCTCCGTGGTCGGTCTTGTCACCCAATACGATGAATGGGCGGCTCATGATTCCTCGCAGATTTATTTATGCGCGGAATGTACCAGAGGTACTACTGGCGAAACGACCCTCTGAAGGGCGAGGATGTCGCGCTTGACAATGGCTGGGCCAATCAAACTCTCCTATGTCCTCTCTTGCCGACAAGTAGGACACACTTCTCGGCGCCCTCCAAATCTGGGGTGACTCGCTCGAACTCACCATCCCAGTCTTCCCAAGGTTGCTGTCGCGTGATGTTTGCTATCTGTAGGTCAATCAGCGTATCCCATCCACTCTCGTAGCCTTCGACTAGAACCTGGCATTCGGATGGCAGCGCTTCGAGTCGTTTGATCAGTTCCTGCACAGTCACGTGGTGCGTCCTTTGGCCTGGGTTGGTGGATTCTTTTTTTGAAACACTCCAGCATAAGTGATACCTTATGTATCCCAAGGCTGATGAATGACCCTCATATAGGATCTTTGCGAGAACATGAGAACGGGATGGGGATCCGTTCTCAATGATCATGCGAAGCGCGTTGATTCCTATGGGGGCAAGTTTGCAGGTTCAATGAGAACCTACAGACCTGTCGGGTGACACGATAAGTGAGATCTGTGCCAGGTTAGTGAAATATTGCTGACACGGTTATTGAGATTTCTTGATCTGTCGAAGTAACAAACGCCCGGTACTGCCGGGCGTTTGTCGTTCATCGCTCTTTGGGGCGATGCTCTTTGTACCCGGTGTGCCAGATGATAGAAGCCCACCTTGGGCTTCTAAGTCAAGATGACCGAAAAAGCCAATCCAAACAATAACTTACGGTTCAAGTGTTAAGTTCTTTCGAAGCGAACGTGTAACATTTCAGACCTTACTTGCCAGCAGCCGAACAGTCGTCAGCAGTACACACATTCAGGGGGAATGTCATGCTTTTCACGCGGTTATCGGTGCACACGCCGCAACCAATCGGTTAAGCTATGACTAAACAACCTGTTTACTACCTGACGGAGATCAGGCCGGAGGACTTCACTGGCGATGGGGACGGCGCAGCCACGCCGCTTAACCCGAATCGGTTCAAGGTGTCTTCGGCCTGTGCGTTGAACGATGCCAAAACGGCGGAGGTTCTGGCACAGATCCAAGCGTTGGGTAGTACTCAGGATCGTAAGAAGGCCGCTCTTGGCCTTGGCTATTTGGTCAAGGTTGCTCAGAGCGGGCCGCCTTTCACCAAGTCGTTCGACGAAAAGGCCCTGCATGAAACGCATTCTTTCCACAGCGCAGTATCAGGCCAGAAAGAAAAGATCTGGCGTTATCGTCGGGGCGACATCCGCATCCTTTTCTACTATGCCGACGACAAGATCGTGCTGCTGTGCGGCACGCTGAGCAAACGTAAAGACAAGCTCAGCAACGCCGAAGTACAAGCTGCAGAACAGGCGGTAGATCGCTACCTCAGGGCCCACCAGCAAGGGCGGGTGACCTGGGTGACCCCGCCGACAAAAAAATAACCTAGCTCTTTGGAGAACATCATGTCTCGACAAGCCTTGTTTGCCGACCTGCTGGCAGACACCCCCGACCTCGCTGCAGATGTGGCCAAGGTGGCCGTGGCCGCTGACCTGACCGTGCTGCTGGCCCAGTCGGGCCTGAGCCGCGTTGAGCTTGCCAAGCGCCTGGGTTGGTCGCGTGCGCGTGTGACGCAAGTGCTGTCGGGTGAAGGCAACCTCACCATCGAAACTGTGTATGCCGTGGCTCAGGCCCTGGGTCAGACCTTTGACATCGTGTTTCGCAAGCGCGATGAGCGGCGCGTGCCCCAGGTCTGGGAGCGTGGGGTGGTGATGCAACTGGCCGGTGGCAGCAAGGTGACGCACCTGCGTGGCGAAGGAGCTGTGGCCACGCCCAAGACGGCTTGCGCACAGGCCTGGGCGGCGCCCGCCAAGCTGCAAACGGTGTTGCACGACACCCTGCAAGCCTCTGAACAGCCGCTGGAGTGGGCCCATGCAGCCTAGTCCTCTGCAATTGCTGCAATGCTGCTTTGAGTCCGTCAACGTGGTGGCCGTGCCGGACTTTGACAACAGCCAGCGCGACCCAGCGTATGTCTTCAACCCCACGGGCATGCAGATGACGTCTGAGACGGCTGTGCAAGACCTCGAAGGCGGCAATGAATGGTCTGACTACGCCATTCGCTTTGTGGTGGGCTTCGAGCCCAAGGAGCCCAATGCCACGCCCTACCGGGGGCAACTGGTGATGCAGGGCGTGGTGCGCATGCATGGCGCCCAAACCCTGCTGGAGCGCAAGCAGCTGGCCGTGGTCAATGGCGTGTCGCTGATGTATGGCGTGGCGCGTGACATGGTGTGCACGCTGACCAGCCGGGGTGTGCACGGGCAGATGTTGCTGCCCACGCTCAACTTCCGCAGCCTGGCGGATTCGGTGGCGCAGGATGTGGTTGAAGTGACGCCATCTGCCGAGGTGAAAGACAAGCCGAAGCCAGCGGCCAAGGCACGCAAGAAGGCCAAGGTTTGAGGGCTGGGTCAAAGTTCTGCGCGAATTAGAGGGGCGTGAAAAACATGCCTATGCGGTGCGCGTGGGGCCGCTTGCTGACAACTTGAGGTGGTTAATCACAGCATTGAGCTGCTCGACCAGGGCGGCATTTTGCGGGCAAGGGCGCCCATGGACTTTTCTTTAGGATCTTCGTAAGCTTGTATCGCACCCCAAGCCCGCGTCGTCCTAATCTGTTCTAGGGGTGTCGCCGCTTGGCAAGCCTCTGCACAATGGTCCTCACCAAACTCTTGGGGAGTGAGTGGTGAAAACAGGCCAATCGAAGACCGACCAGCCTTGCCCTGCCATTCGGGTCAAACTCGGTGTGTCATTGCTTTTGCTGATGACCTGGAGCGCCCTTCATGCGCAGGGGCAGCCAGCGGCTGATGCGGACCCCGATCCCATGTACTTTTTCGGACGCAAGGCAGATGGTGACAAAGCCGAGCAGCCCCCTCAGCAACTGGTGCCAGCACTGAGCGCCTACAAAGACAACTACTTTGATTTGCTGCGCAAAAGCTGGGGGCCGAACACGCCGACGCCCTGGGTGTTCAAGCTGGGTTTGAAAGCGCCGTTGTGGGTGTCCAAGAAGGGCAATGGTGCATTTCTCACCTACCGCATGACGGGCTACTGGGACATCAAAGCCCCCTCAGCCCCCTTCAGAGACATCAACCACAACCCGGGCCTGGTCTGGTTGCACAACTGGGAGATGGGGCAAAGCATGGTGCCCTGGCTCAAAGGTTACGAAGCTGGCATGGAACACATCAGCAATGGACAAGACAACACCTCGACCGGGCCGAACGGGACCGGAACGATGCGATCGAGGGCGATTGACTATGCATTCTTTGTGGAGCCCAAATTCAGTTGGCAAGGCCCTTTCTGGGGCGACTGGCGATATCAACCTCGAATCTGGGTGCCTGTGGGCACAGATGAGAACCCGCTCATCAGGCAAGAGTGGGGGCTGCTGTGGAACACCTTGTCCATGGGCGAGCACATTGAGTTGAGCATCAAAGGCAATCCGTTCGACAAGGGGTCGGCATCGGCCAAGCTGTATCTGGATGTGGGCAAGCTGGTAGGCAAAGGGCGCTCGGTGGCGCGTGCTTCGCTGACGGTGTTCAACGGCTATGGCGATGGCCTGCTGGAATACGACAAGCGACGCACCTGGGTGCGATTGGGGGTGAGCTTTTCTGGGTATGCAGACTAGGGTAAGGGTGGTCTAGGCGAAGGCCTGAACCAGGTAGTCCACAAACACACGCACACGCTGCGGCATGTGCCGGTCACGCAAATACATCAAGGAAAACGGGCGGCTTCGGCCACTGCATTTCTTCAGCACTTCGACCAAACGGCCTTGCTGCAGATCTTCATCGACAATGAATCGGTAGGTTTGCACCAAGCCACCGCCAGCACGGGCCAAAGTCACGCAGGCCAGGATGTCGTCCAGGCAGGTGATGTTGCCTTGGGTGGTTAGCTCCACATCTTTGCCATCTTGTTTGAAGGACCAGGGCACACGCTGGCCCGAGCTTGGCAAGATGAATTGAATGCAATCGTGCTCTTGCAGATCGGTCAGGGTTTTCGGTGTGCCTTGCTTCTTGAGATAGGTGGGGTCCGCCACCACCACCAATTCGCCATCCATCAAATGCCTGGCTATCAATCCTGAATCGGCTTGCTCGCGTGCGCGCACGGCCAGGTCAAAGCAATCGGACACGAAATCGATGTTTCGATTGCTGAGTTGCACTTCAATCTGAATGTGTGGGTACTTGGCCCGAAAGGCCGGCAGCAGGGGTAGCAAGCAATACTGGCCAAACGTGGTGGGCACGCTGATGCGAACCACGCCGCTGGGGTCGGATTGTTGGCCAGTCAGTTCTCGTTCGGCCTCTTGAAGCTGATTGAGGGCCGCTTTGCAATGCGCCAGGTAGGCTCTGCCGCCATCGGTGAGGCGGATTTGCCGTGTGGTGCGCACAAACAAGCGCACTTGCAGCCGTTCTTCCAGGCGTGCGATGGAGCGGCTGACCGCGGCCGGTGTCAAGCCCGCAACGCGGGCCGCTGCAGCAAAACTTTCCAGGTCTGCAGACAGGCAAAACAGATCGATGCTGCTGAGCATCACACGTTCAAGCTGTCGGGGCATTGATTACACCAAGTAAGGAATGAAGTGAACAGGGACTAGTTTATCAATTTGAATTGCCTCAATAGCATTCATTCCATCGACTCAACGCCTCACCGAGGCGATTCACATGGAAGGAATTCAAATGAGCGCAAGCAACCCTGCAGACATCGTCATCGTCTTCCACAGTGGGTATGGCCACACGCGCAAGATTGCACAGGCCATTGCTGCCACCAGCCATGCAGCCTTGCTGGAAGTGGATGCCCAGGGCGACGTGTCCAGTGAAGGGTGGGAGCAGTTGGCCAAAGCCAAACTGATCGTGTTTGGCTCTCCCACCTACATGGGCAATGTGAGCTGGCAGTTCAAGAAGTTTGTGGATGCCACCTCTTCGGTGTGGGCCAAGCAGGGCTGGAAAGACAAGCTGGCATCGGGTTTCACCAATTCGGCCAGCATGAATGGCGACAAGCAATCTACTTTGGGCACGCTGTTCACCTTGTCTCAACAACACAGCATGTTGTGGGTGGGCACGGGCTTGATGCCCAGCAACAGCAAGGCAGCAACCCGCGATGACATCAACTATCTGGCCTCGTTCTCAGGCCTGATGACCGCCACGCCATCCGACGCCAACACCGAAGAAATGGTGCCTGGTGATCTGGCTACGGCAAGGGCGTACGGAACACGTCTGGCCGAAGTGCTGCGCCGTTTCAATTGATGAAGCCGGAGAGAGCCCCATGCCCTATATTCAGATTCAAATCACACGGGAAGGCGTGACCGCTGAGCAAAAGGCTGCCTTGATCAAAGGCGCGACCGATCTCGTGGTGCAAGTGCTTGACAAGGACCCTGCGACCACCTTTGTCGTGATCGACGAAGTGGAGCTGGACAACTGGGGCGTGGGAGGGCTGCCGGTGGCGGCCTATCGGCAAAGCAAGGTGAGATCGACATGAGTGATCTTGCTCAGATCGAACGCTTGATGGCCCAATACTTCGATGGGCTCTACACCTGCGATGTGGATGCCCTTGCGCAGGTCTTTCACCCACAGGCTATTTACGCCACGGCCAGTGGTGGAACCTGGCTCAAACTGGCGCTGAACGACTATCTGCAGCGGGTGGCTCAACGGCCATCGCCGCAGTCAGTCGGCCATGCACGGACCGATGAGATTGAACACATCCATTTGGCGGGACCACACACCGCGCTGGTTCGCGCACGGTGCTCCATACCGGGCCGTTCGTTCGTCGATCTTTTGACCTTGGTGAAGGTGAATCAACAGTGGCAAATCATCAGCAAGGTGTTCGAGTTCATTGAGCCTGAGAAGCCATCGGATCCAAGTCAAAAATAATTTTTTGCACCTTTGCATCCAAACCAGCATCTGCTCCGTTCTTAGGGCAAGCGGCGCTTTTTCTGCGCCGTTTCAACCCCCTCAGACCTGGAGAATCAGCATGTTCACATCTACCTATGCCCCTCGCATCGCGGCTTTGGCCTTGTTCACCTTGATGGCTTCGGCTGCCCAGGCTCAAGCGGTCGTGAAAGAGGGCGTGTTGACCGATGCCACGGGCCGCACGCTCTACACCTTCGACAAGGACCAGGCAAACAAGAGCAATTGTGCAGGCGGGTGCCTGCAAGCCTGGCCTGCTTACGTGGCCGAAGTTGCCCCAGGAGCCAAGCTCTTGCCAGGCCTGACCCGATTTGAACAAAACGGCACCCAACAGTGGGCCTGGAACGGTCAACCGCTGTACTACTTTGCGGGCGATGCCAAGCCCGGTGATCGCAATGGCGATGGCAAGGGGGGCGTATGGCATGTCGTCAAACCCGAGGCAAAGAGCGCCCCTGTTGCTTCTGGCTACAGCTATTGAATTAAGATTTTCGGCTTCGAACACTCAGGTCGAGGCGGCTTGTCCATGATTCCAGCGCAAGAAGTGGAAGCCTTGTTGGCGCGTGTCGCCATGGGGGACCGGTCCGCCTTCAAGAAGCTCTACGACCTGACGGCAGGACTGCTGCTGGCCACGGCCAACCGGGTTCTGCAAGACCGATCATTGGCCGAGGACGTGGTGCAAGATGTCTTTGCTGGCCTTTGGCACAAATCCAGTGAATTGAGTGCCCCGGTGGCGCGCAACTTGGGCTGGTTGTGTGTGATCACGCGCAACCGGGCCATTGACCACGCGCGCAAGCGGCCCAGTGATGTGTCTATGCATGGCGTGTCGGGTGATGGCGAGGCTTACGTGCATGACGCGGCCAGCGAAGCCCCTGATTTGTATGAGCAACTCTCTTTCGAGCAAGACAACCAGTGTCTGCAACATTGCCTGGAGCAGCTTCAGCCGGAGCCACGGCAGGCTGTGCTCTTGTCTTACCTGGAAGGCTTGACCCATGTGGAATTGGCCGAACGCATGAAGCGTCCACTGGGCACCATCAAAGCCTGGACGCGTCGTAGCCTATTGGCCTTGCGTGAATGCATGGCAGGAGGTGCAGTATGAAGACCTACTGGCATCAACACCCCGATGCGATTGACAAATTGGCAGCGGAGTACGCGCTGGGCACCATGCCGGAGCGCGCGCGTCGTCGGTTTGAAGCCTTGATGCGCCAACGCCCCGAGGTTCATCAGGCCGTCTGGTCATGGCATGAAACCATGGCCGCTACGTTGGTGGCGCAAAAGCCCATGCCGGTTGCCCCCGGGCAATGGCACAAACTCGAATCGCGTTTGTTTGCTTCGAACCCTCTTGAACGAGAAGGCAAGCGATTGTCTTGGTGGTCAAGGTGGTTGAGCCCCATTCCATCTGGCATGTTGGCCATGGGTTTGGTCGTCGGCATGTCGCTGCCCACCGTGGTGCAGATGATGCAGGGCCCTGCCGGCTCGTCGCGTGTGTCGGTCGATGACAAGGCCCAGTTGCCGGAAAGCTATGTCGGCGTGCTGGCGACGGAAACGGGGCAAGCCGGATTGGTGGTGTCCAGTTTGCGGCATGGTCTCAAGGTGGACATCAAGCAGCAGGTATCAGTGGCAGTGCCTTCTGGCCATACCCTCTACCTCTGGCAAATCGACAAAGCTGGGCAGGTTCGGCCTGTTGCCGCCCTTCCCGATTTCGGCACCCAGCACTTCGTGAGCGTGGCTTTGAGTCAGCAAGCTGAAGTGGTGTTCAAAGACGCCAATGAACTGGCCGTGTCCCTTGAAAGGGTCGGGGTACAAGCTGCTCAACCTTCCGGCCCGTTTGTATACCGTGGTCTGTGTGGCAAGGTTTGGCAGCCGCCTAAGAGGTAGGCCAAGCTCAGCGCAAAAATATTTGCGCAAGCCGCATCCAAATCCATCGGGTTCTCGTTCTGAAGGTGTGCCTCCTGTGGGCACACCCAGTTCAACCAACCAGAGAACCCACCATGAATCAACATGTACACAAGCAGGTCGTAGGCTTTGCCATTTGCATCATCAGTGCCGCATCATCGGCGGCATCCCCTGCCTTTACGACCTTCGAGGCAGCCGGTTTGACGGCCACCGATGTGACCACCGCTCGAAATGAGTTCAGGGTAGCCGTAGGTGGTGGCGATGTGGCTGGTGCCAACGGTTCGTTTGGCGGGGTGCGCCGCGAAATCAACTGGGATGCGGTGCCCAACGCCCGATCCGATGCCGCCTTTCTGCCCAACAACTTCTTCAATGTGAACTCGCCGCGTGGCGCCGTGTTCTCCACCCCGGGGGAGGGCTTCATGGTCAGCGCCAATGCCGGGCAAGCGGCCGCACCCCTGTTTGGCTTTGGTGACTCGCTGCAGGCGTTCAGCCCACAACGCTTGTTCACGGCTGTTAACAGCAACATCACCGACATCAGCTTCTTCTTTCCAGGCACCAATGAGGTTGCGGCCACCAGCGCCTTTGGCGTGATCTTCACAGGCGTGGAAGACTATGGTCAAACCAAAATGGAGTTCTTTGATGCCCAGGGCTCTTTGATCTACCAGCACAACGCACTGGTGAGTGGCAATGCCGGCTTCAGCTTTCTGGGCGCGGTGGCATCGGGGGGCAACGTCATCAGCCGGGTGCGGCTGACCTCAGGCTTGGCCACCATTGCCAGCAATGGCGTGCTGGGCCAAGGGCATGGCGACTTGGTCGCCATGGATGACTTCCTGTATGCCGAGCCCGCTGCGGTCGCTGCGGTGCCCGAACCGTCCAGCGTGGCCTTGCTGGGGGCGGGGCTGGCCTTGCTCAGTCTGGGTACAGCATCTCGTAGATCTCGACAGCGCTGATGCGTCGGCACTGTTCGCGATCGTGGATGTCGCTGGTGTCGAAGAAGTAGGCGTACTGCAGTTGCTCTTCGGCCTCTTGCTCCACGATCTCCCATGCGCGGCAGGAAGCCGGATCGGTGATCTCGTCGCGCATCCAGTCGCGTTCAGGCTTGGTCGCCAAGTAGTCGGCCATGGCCTCGTAGGTGCGCGCATGGTTCACACGGTCAGGCAAAGGCAAACCGCTGGTGTGGTAGCCGCTGCACATCATGCGTTCAAGGTCTTCATAGACCTTGGCTTGCTCGGCCATGTCCTGTGCTCGGCGCATGGCCTGATCGTGTTCAAACTCGCGTTGCCAGTCGGGGGCGAACTTGTTGTTTGTGGCATCTTGTGCCATCTTCAAAAAGTGTGCTTCCCGAATGCGGGCTTCCTGAGCCAATACGCCGGGTGTCTGGTTGTCTCGGGTGCCCGGCACTTCGACGAACTCACCGTTGTCCAGATACTGGTAGATCAGGGTGGGCGATTGGGCGGCATCCACATCAGGGGGCATGGCGAGCTTGTGCGGTCGCGTCTTGTCGACTCGCTCGGCTTTCGTCATGGTTTGATCTGAAGTCATGGCAACTGGACACGAGGTGTGAACACGTTACGGACGGCGCTACCTTGCAGTATGCAAGGGTTGAGGCAGGCATATCGCCAGAAGTGAGGGCTGTTTGCTTTGCAAATGGCTGGGGCTGTGACGGACTGCACGTATTGGCGTGTGGCCTGCGTGGCTAGCAGCCCTTCGTCAGACGGGCTCTCTTTGCATGCCACTTGAAGGTGGAATAAACCGACGTTGATCTCAACACAAGTACCTTGCTTGCCGAAAATGTCTTGAAATATAAAGACTTATGGAGGTTGCGCATTGGCGGTTCTGATTCCTGCTTTGAGCAACTGCCGGTCGAAGATGACGACGTGCGAAGCACGCTTGGGCGAACGGCTGGAACAAAAGCTCGAAGACGACTACCTCATTTGGTTTGACGTTCCTGTTGGGCCCAAGCAATCGCATCCCGATTTTGTGGTGCTGCACCCAAGGCGCGGCATCCTTGTCCTGGAAACCAAAGATTGGCGATTGGATACGATTCAACAGGCCAACCACCAGTACTGGCAAATCATTCCAGACGGCATGCCTAAGTCGGTGGCCAGCCCGTTGGTGCAGGCACGTACCTGTGCCATTGAGGTGGTCAACGCCCTGCAGAGAGACCCACAGCTGGTTCAGCAATCAGGGCACCACCAGGGCAAATTGGCCTTCCCGTGGGGCTACGGCGTGGTGCTCACACGCATCACGCGAAAGCAGTTTGAGGCATCTGGCTTGGATCAAGCCATTGAGTCGCATTTGGTAATCTGCCAAGACGAGATGCTGGAGACGGTTGATCCTGAGGTGTTCCAGCAGCGTTTGTGGAACATGTTCCCGCACTCGTTTGGTGGTGCGATTTCATTGCCACAGCTTGATCGGGTTCGGTGGAATCTTTTCCCAGAGGTCAGAGTTCAAACCCAAGGCAGCTTGTTTGATGACAATGATCCGGCAGCTGACTTGCCCGATGTGATGAAGGTGATGGACCTTCAACAAGAACAACTGGCGCGAAGCTTGGGCGATGGGCACCGTGTCATTCATGGCGTTGCGGGCTCTGGCAAAACCATGATCTTGGGTTACCGCGCTGAATACTTGGCCAAAGCGCAAACTGCGACTACCAAGCCGGTATTGGTGCTGTGCTTCAACGAGCCTTTGGGCATTCGTTTGCATTCTTGGTTTGCCAGCAAGGGCTTGCAAGAGAAGGTGCATGCCCGCCATTTTCATAAGTGGTGTTACGACCAGCTCAAGGTCTATGGGCAACTGCCGCCGCAAAGCCCCACCTTTGCCGATGACATGGTGGACCGCTTGATTCGGTGTGTGGACCAAAAGCACATCCCTTCTGGGCAATACCAAGCCATCTTGGTCGATGAAGGGCATGACTTCAAACCCGAGTGGTTGAAGTTGATTGTTCAAATGGTGGAGCCCACCAGCAACAGCCTTTTGCTTTTGTATGACGACGCCCAAAGCATTTACGAGCGGCGCCACACCAAGCAATTCAGCTTCAAGAGCGTGGGCATTCAAGCGCAAGGCCGAACCACGATCTTGAAGATCAACTACCGCAACACGAAGCAGATTTTGCAAGTGGCAAGCGTGATTGCCGCAGACCTGCTTTCGCCTGAAGACCGCGATGAAGACGGGGTGCCCTTGGTCAAGCCCATTGGGTGTGGCCGTGAAGGAGAGCAACCCATCGTGTTGCGATTGCCGAATTTGCGTGAAGAGGCCTACCGTATCGCTGAGCTGCTTCAATCCAAGCACGACAGTGGTGGCTATGCCTGGAGCGACATGGCCATCTTGTGCCGCGACTACCGGATGATGGACCTGTGTTCCGACGCGTTGAGCCGAGCCAAGCTACCGCATCAGGTGAGGAAATCAACGGGCCAATACCACCCCGCCAAAGACACGATCAAGGTCATGACCATGAAGGTCAGCAAGGGTCTTGAATTTCCTGTGGTGGCCATTCCGGGCTTGGGCGGTATGCCGGCAGAAGGCGCAGATGAGAAAGAAGAGGCCCGGCTGTTTTACGTGGCGGCGACCCGAGCCACAGATAAGTTGATCTTGACGGCCAGCGGCGATGGGCAATTCGCACAGAAACTGGTGCCCGCCTGAGGCACGAGATCACTGATAAACATCACATGTGGCGGGAGTATTCAGTCTTGGTCTTAGGTGACCTCTACGCCAACACCACTTCCCAATATCCCCGCAATGTCTCCCGCGTTATCTCGGCAACACCTTGCAGCCCACCCAAGGCCAGCCGAGCCTCCGCCAAATCCCCCGCCTTGCTAGCCACCTCGATGTCATGGCACACCGCAGCCAGTTCATGTGCGCCCATCGACAGGGAGGCGCCTTTCAGCAGGTGGGCCAAGGCATGGGCTTCAGGCAGTTGCTCGGCTTGCAGTAGCTGAGTGAGTTGCTGCACTTTCAAGGCCATGTCTTCAGCGTAGGTCTGAGCCAGGGGCGCGAAGTCGTCGCCCAGCAAGGCTTTCACCTCGTCAAAGCCGGCATGGCTGGTTCGTGCCTGGGGTTGTGTGGGTGCCTTGGCTTCCATCGGCGTGGGGGCTGGTGGTGTGGCTTCCGCGCGGTGGGGCAGCCTTTGGCTGAGCTTGTCGAGCAGGGCCTCAGGACGGATGGGTTTGCTGAGGTAGTCGTCCATGCCAGCGGCCAGGCAGCGTTCGGCGTTGCCTTCCATGGCGTTGGCGGTCAGGGCAATGATGGGCAAGCGGTGCGCGGCCTGAGTGTCGGCCTCGCGCTGACGGATCTGCTTGGTGGCTTCATAGCCGTCCATCTCGGGCATCTGGCAGTCCATCAGCACCAGGTCGTAGGGCAGCATGTTGACCATGTTGCAGGCTTCGATGCCGCTGGCTGCCACGTCGACCATGCAGCCATAGCGTTGCAGCATGATGGCCGCCACCTTCTGGTTCACGGCGTTGTCGTCCACCACCAGAATGCGGCAGTTGGCAAACGAGCGGGTGCTGGGGGCATCGTTGCCGCCCTCTTCCAGCGTGGCGGTCAGGCCGTGGCGGGTGATGAAGTCCAGCGGGCGGGGGGGCGGACTGAGGGTGGCGTCGAGGATGGTTCTGACATCGCGGCGGCGAATGGGGCTGCAGAGGTAGGCCTGGAAGCCGGCGTCTTTGAAGGGTTGGATGTCAGACTGTCGCGAAGACGGGCCCAGTGCGATCAATCGGGTGCGTTTCAGTACGGGGTCGTCTTGTAGCGAGGTGGCCAGGGTCAGCCCATCCAGGCCCTCGGTGTTCAGTGCCACGATGGCCGTGTCAAACGGGTGATCGTCGTCGGCGGCGTCTTGAATGGCATTGAATGCGTCAAAGCCGCCTTCGCATTCGGTGGGGGCATAGCCCAGGCGTTCCAGTTCTTCACGCAGCACTTGCCGGGTCAGCGCGTGGGGCGCGGCAAGCAGAACCCGAGCCCCTGCATGGGGGCTGGGGCCTGTTTGCTGGTCAGTTTGCGCGTCGGCGGCGGTCGGGTCGACCGGCAGGTTCAGCGTGAACCAGAAGGTGCTGCCTTGTCCGGGGGCGCTGTCCACGTGGATGTGCCCGCCCATCAGTTCGACCAGTTGCTTCGAAATGGCCAGGCCCAGGCCCGTGCCGCCATACACGCGGGTGGTGGAAGTGTCTGCCTGCGAGAATTTCTGGAACAGGCGTTGGCGTTGCTCTTCGCTCAAACCAATGCCGGTGTCAATCACCTTCACACGCAGGTGAGCTTGCGAATCAGTGGGGGCAGCCTGCTCGATTTCAATGATGACTTCGCCTTCCTTGGTGAATTTGATGGCGTTGCTCATCAGGTTCGAAATGACTTGGCGAATGCGGCCCGGGTCGCCAATCAGGTGCTCGGGCAGTTGGGGGTCGACGCGCAAGATCAGGTCCAGGCCCTTTTTCTCTGCGGCCAGCAATTGGAATTCGGCCAGCGATTCGGCCAGGTTGCGCATGCAAAAGGGAATGGGCTCGATCGCCAGCTTGCCTGCCTCGATCTTGGAAAAATCGAGGATGTCGTTGATCAGTCCCAACAGGCTTTCTGCGCTACCCCGCGCCACTTCGGCAAATTCCTTTTGCTGGGGCTTCAGGTCGGTGCCCAGCAGCAGCCCCAGCATGCCGATGACGCCGTTCATGGGGGTGCGGATTTCGTGGCTCATGTTGGCCAGGAATTCGCTTTTGGATTGGCTGGCGATTTCAGCGGCCACGCGGGCTTCGCGCATGCGCCGGCGGAGGTCGCTGTTGTAGCCCCCAAAGGCAGCAAACCAGGGCAGCACGGCGCACAGCACGGCCAGGTGCAGCAGCTCGGCGCGTTGGTTCAGCCCCGCGTTGCCCCTGTACAGGCCCCAACCGGTGTCGATGGCATACAGGGCCGCGCCAAAGAAGGCGATGCGGATCATCTGCTTCAGGTTGAGTTTGAACATCCCGAAGGTGATGGGCACGATGTACATCATCAGGAACATGCCCCGGGCCTCGGTCTGGGCGTAGTGCACAGGAATGATGCCCACGAAGCAGCACGCAAAGATCTGCTCTTGGGTGAGGCTGGGGTCTTTGAACTTGAGGTTCCAGTCGAAACGGATCAACAGGTAGAAGCCGAGGTTGACCGTCACGATGGCTGCGCTCATGATCCAGATGGCTTTCCATTCCACAAACCCCAGGGCCGACGCCAGGCTGGTCAGCACAATGGTGATGCCATAGGTGGCCAGCGCCATGAGGAAGCGTGACATGCGAAGGGCTTGCGCTTCGTTGTCTTGAGGCAAGGCGCAGGCAATGCGGGCGAGTAAGGTTCGGGCCATGGTCGCTAATCGACGCTTGGGCTCCAGGCTTGCACCTTGCCGACTGAGAAGGTGTGAGGCTTGTCACACGCTGGCGCGATTTATTTGAATCTGCGTTAACGTTGCGGCATCTGAAAATTCAGGAGTCCCCAGATGAAATCCCGTGCCGCCGTGGCTTTTGCTGCTGGCCAACCCCTTCAGGTTGTTGAAATTGACGTGGCGCCGCCTCGCAAGGGCGAGGTGCTGGTGCGCATTTCTCACACCGGGGTGTGCCATACCGATGCCTTCACCTTGTCGGGTGACGACCCCGAAGGCCTCTTCCCGGCCGTGCTGGGCCATGAAGGAGCGGGCGTGGTGGTGGAGGTGGGCGAAGGCGTGACCTCGCTGAAGCCGGGCGATCATGTCATTCCGCTGTACACCGCCGAGTGCGGCGAGTGCCTGTTTTGTCAATCAGGCAAGACGAATCTGTGTGTGTCGGTGCGCGCCACGCAGGGCAAGGGCGTGATGCCCGATGGCACAACGCGCTTTTCGTATCAAGGCCAGCCCATTTATCACTACATGGGGTGTTCCACTTTCAGCGAGTACACCGTGGTGGCCGAGGTGTCGCTGGCCAAGATCAACCCCGAGGCCAACCACGAGCATGTGTGCTTGTTGGGCTGTGGGGTGACCACCGGCTTGGGTGCGGTGAAAAACACGGCCAAGGTGCAGCCGGGCGACACGGTGGCGGTGTTTGGCCTGGGGGGCATTGGTTTGGCTGTGGTGCAAGGTGCCAAGCAGGCGCAGGCCGGCCGCATCATTGCCATTGACACCAACCCTGCCAAGTTCGAGCTGGCGCGCCACTTCGGTGCCACTGACTTCGTGAACCCCAAGGACCACGACAAGCCCATTCAGCAGGTGATTGTGGAGATGACCGGTTGGGGCGTGGACCATTCGTTCGAATGCATTGGCAATGTGCAGGTGATGCGGGCTGCGCTGGAGTGCGCGCACCGGGGCTGGGGTCAGTCGATCATCATTGGCGTGGCGGGTTCAGGCCAGGAAATTTCGACCCGCCCCTTCCAGTTGGTGACAGGGCGCAAGTGGATGGGCACCGCTTTTGGTGGGGTGAAGGGCCGTTCGCAATTGCCAGGCATGGTCGAGCAAGCCATGAAGGGCGAGATTGAGTTGGCGCCGTTTGTGACCCACACCCACCCGCTGGACCGGATCAACGAAGCGTTTGATCTGATGCACGAGGGCAAGTCCATTCGCACCGTGATTCATTTCTGAAGCCCTTGGAGCGCACGGATGGAACGCATTGAACTACATGGCTGCGCGGGCGGCCGCCAAGAGGTTTGGAGGCACCGCTCCGAGGTGCTGAACTGCGAGATGCGGTTCGGCGTCTTCCTGCCCGAAGCGGCGACCCGGGGTCAGCTCTGCCCTGTGGTGTATTGGTTGTCGGGGCTGACTTGCACCGAGCAGAACTTCATCACCAAGTCGGGGGCGCAGGCCCATGCAGCTCGCCATGGCGTGATTGTGGTGGCGCCCGACACCAGTCCGCGAGGCGAAGGGGTGGCCGACGACCCGGCCTATGACCTGGGCCAGGGGGCGGGCTTTTATGTGAATGCCACGCAAGCCCCTTGGTCAAGCCATTACCGCATGCAGGACTATGTGGCCCTGGAGCTGCCGGCACTGGTGGAAGCCCACTTTGCCACGAATGGCAAGCGCGGCATCATGGGCCACTCGATGGGCGGGCATGGAGCCTTGATCACGGCTCTGCGCCACCCGGGGCGCTACCAGAGTGTGTCGGCGTTTTCGCCCATCGTGGCACCCAGCCAGGTGCCTTGGGGCGTCAAAGCCTTGAGCGCCTATCTGGGCGCTGACCCCGAAGCCTGGGCCGAGTGGGATGCCGTGTCATTGATCGCAACAGCTCGGGAACGCTTGCCTCTGCTGATCGATCAGGGCGAGGCCGATGAGTTTCTGGCCCCGCAGTTGCGCCCTGAACTGCTGGAACAGGCCTGCCATGCAACGGGCCACCCCTTGACCCTGCGCCGCCACCCCGGCTACGACCACAGCTATTACTTCATCGCGACCTTCCTGGGTGATCACTTCGCGCATCATGCGCGGGCGCTGTAGGCCGATCGGGCGGGGCACCCCCACGTTTGAACTTGGGCGTGGATTGATTTTTTTCACGAAGAGAAACATAGTGGGGCGTCCTTGATACCCAAGGAGCGCAGCCATGGGTCGATCGTTTGATCTGGCAGCGGAAGTGGCGCGTCGGCGTCAAGCCTTGCTTGAGAAAGATCAGGCCGATGGCAGCGACATGCCCATGCCCCTGCCCCTGCCAAATGGGGCGGAAGACATCTGGGGGCTGGCGCTTTCAGGCGGCGGCATTCGCAGCGCGACCTTCTGTCTGGGGGTGTTGCGTGCGCTGGCTGACAATGAGCTGCTGAAGCGGTTCGATGTGCTCTCGACCGTGTCTGGCGGGGGCTATGTGGGGTCCATGCTGGGGCGCTTGTTCATGCAGCCTAAGGGCGTGGGTGCCGTGGTGAAAGCCCTGCGTGGCACCCATACCAGTTGGTTCATGTGGTGGCTGCGGGCCCATGGGCGATACCTGGTGCCCACGGGCGTGGCCGACACCGTGTTCGCCTTGGCCATCTATCTGCGCAATCTGGTGGCCATTCATCTGGAGTTTGGCATTCTGGCCTTGTTGCTGGGCGGGCTGCTGGCGGGCTTTGACCTGCTGGCTTGGTGGGGCCTGCAAGCCTGGGCATGGCATAGCAGTGCTTTGTTTGCCTATCTGAAGTGGTTGCCATCCTGGCTGCCGACCGTGTGGCTGCTGCTGCCTGCCGTGTTGCTGTGCTCGGCCGTGTCGGCGGCGGCGCATTGGTCCTTGACCTGGATGGTTCGGGCCACGGCTTGGCGCACGGCGGTCAATTGGGTGCTGGTGTGCGCAGCCTGGCTGCTGTTGAATGGGCTGTATGCGCAGCATGGTCAAGTGGGCGTGGGGGCCGGCCACCTGACCCGCAATGGGCTGTGGATCGGCATCAGCCTTTTGTTGCTGACCTGGCTGGGCGGGGTGCCGCTGGCGGCATGGCAGTTGCACTCCGCCCGCAAGAGTTGTGATGGGCATGTTCAGCTTGTGGTGGAGGAGGCGCGCAGCCGGCTCACCCAGAGGCTGGCGGGGTGTTTCAAATGCCTGGCCTTCGTGGTGCTGGTGGGGCTGATCGACCGCCTGGCCTGGCTGCTGGCCTTTGATGTGCAAAACCCGATTCAAACCGGTCTGGGTCTGGGGCTGCTGGTGGCCGCGTCGCGTGCGGTCTTGCCCAAGCTGGCGCAGGTGGAAAACTTGGGCCTGAGCCAGGGTGTGCTGGCGCAGTTGCTCAATGCCGCGGGGTTTCTGGCAGTGTTGGTGCTGGCGTCCTGGTGGGTGTCGCTGGTGTACCAGGCGGTGCTGGGGGCGGTGTTCTGGGGCGATGGCCCGAACTTTCATGCGCCGCTGTGGGTGCTGGCCGGGCTGGTGTGCCCCATTGCCATTTACAGCCTGTTGACCGGGCGCAACTTTTCCTTCCTCAATCTGTCGTCCTTGCACTCGTTTTACAAGGCGAGGCTGGTGCGTACCTATTTGGGGGCGACAAACCCCGAGCGCTTCCCGTTGAAGGAGCATGGGCATGACAGCCCCTTGCAGGTGGTGCCCATGGCGGTGGGGCCATCAGACGCGAAGGTGTCGGTGCAGAACACCCATCCCGATGACGATGTGGAGATGATGGACTACTGCCCTCAGCAGTCTGGCGGTCCGGTGCATTTGATCAATGTGTGCTTGAACCAGACAGTGGGGCCGCGTGGCCACATCTTCAACCACGATCGCAAAGGCCAGCCGCTGTGCATTGCCTCGGGTGGGTTCATGCGTGTGGGGCAAGACCCCTGGCAAGAGCTGGCAGCCAGCCAGGACCTGACCTTGGGCACCTGGATGGCGATTTCCGGCGCGGCCGTGGCTTCTGGCATGGGGGCCATGACCCGGGGTGGCATGGCGGCGCTGACGACCCTGACGGGGCTGCGCTTGGGCTATTGGTGGTCACCGGCCTCGGGTTACCAAGGCAGCCATTGGTTTTCCAAGCTGAGCGGGGTGCTCAGCGAAACGTTTGGAACCTTTGGGGGCAAGGCGCGCCAGGACTGGTACCTCAGTGATGGCGGGCATTTTGAAAACACCGGGGCCTATGCCTTGCTGGCTGCGCGGGCCAAAGTGATCGTGCTGGTGGATTGCGGGGCCGACCCCCACTACCAGTTCGGGGACTTGGAGAACCTGGTGCGCAAAGCCCGCATTGACCTGCAGGCGGAAATTCTGTTTCAACGCAAGGACGATAGCCGGGCCACCAACAGCCCCGAATGGCGAGATTTCGGCTCGTTGGACCAACTGGCCTCCGAGTCGGCCAACGAGTGCCTGGCCGTGGCCACCGTGATTTATGACGGCAGGGAAGACGAGCCGGGCTTGCTCGTGGTCATCAAACCCAATGTGTGCAGCCGTTTGCCCGTGGACTTGCGCAACTACAAGCGTGCCAATGCGGCCTTTCCTCAGCAGTCCACGGCCGACCAGTTTTTTTCCGAAGAACAGTGGGAGAGCTATTACAGCTTGGGCCGCTTTTTGGGCAGCCATTTGAACCAGGGGCTGATCAACAAGCTGAGACAGAACGATTCACCCTTTGTGCAAGATGAGGCCTCGCAGGTTCGCCGCTGCCGTCCGGATGAGCTGCGCAATGCCAGCACGCCAGGCCCGATGTCCACACTGCGAACGCCCAGCAAAGCCATGGCCAGCACGCTCAGCCTGAGTGCGGCGGCGACCATTGGGGTGTCAGCCTGGCAAGGTCTGGAGGGCTGGCGGGCCGCGATCAAAACCAGCACCGATGCGCAGCGCGCGGCTTTGGGCGAGTTGAGTGCCCTGTGGGCTCGGTTGCCACTGGTGGCGGTTGCCCCTGCCGTGGCGTCTGGTGCAGCGTCTGGTGCGGCCTCTGGTGCTACATCTGGGGGCGCTTCCGTAGCAGGGCCTGCCATCGACAGCGGAACAGCCGGGGCCTTGGCTGCGATCCTGGTGCGCCATGCTGATACCCTGTGCCCCGGAGGCGAAGCCGGTTGGTTTCAAAGCTCGCCCCTGGCCCAGACCATCTACCAAAACACCCTGCAGGCTTGTAAGCAGGCTGCGGTCTCTGGCCGCCCGGTGTCGTGCCAGGCCCTGCTGAAAATGGAAGATCCCCAAAGCAACAGCCCGTTTCCGGCTTGTCTGGCCACCTATGCGTCGCAGAGTCAGTATGGTGGCGCGGAAACACGTGGCCTGCCCGTTGTGTATGGCGTCTATGACTATTCGGCGAGGCCGAAGGTCGATCTGCGCAGTGTGCATCCTTGTGATCCTCGGGCCGCCACGAACTGCCAGCCAGTGCAAGTGTCATTGCCGTTGATGGGAGAGGGCCCGCGCCCTGCGCCCCAGGCCATGCCCGGTCCCACCCTCCAAATTCAAATCAAACCATCCTATGTGTGTGAAGGTAAGATCATCTACATTCAGATCTATGGGCCGAACCAGCGCGACGCAGTCAGGCAGTTGCGAGACCCTTGGCGTGCCTTGGGTGCCAGCGTGCCGCCCATTGATGACGTGAAGGCCACTTCGGCGGCACGCGGTTCACAAGCGCCCTTGCCGGTGTCGGTCAACACCGTGCGCTTTCATACCTGGTACGACAAGCCTTGCGCCGAGGCTTTGGAGCCCGCAGCCCGTGGGGCCATGGCCCAACTGCCGAGGGAGCGGCAAGAGGCTGTGAGGCCCATGATCTGGGGTGACCCGGACCTGCCCTGGCGGGTGGAGCCCCTGTCCCCCAAACTGCAGTCGACCCAGGGGGTGATCGAGGTCTGGATCCGGAATTGACGATTCATGCCAAGCCTGCGCGGCGCCAGGCCCTTCAAAAGTCCCAATCACCGCCATAGCTATTTCTGCATTGCCTCTGCAGGCCCCCCTTCCTAAACTGCCTTTCAGTACCCCGCTGACTGACAGAACAGGAGAAGCCCATGAACGCCGAATCCAAGTGCCCGTTTCACGCTGCCAACCCGCAGACCCGTGTTGCCGCCGCGCCCACCAACCGTACCTGGTGGCCTGAGCAACTGAACCTCAACATCTTGCACCAGCACTCGCCCCAGGCGAACCCGCTGGGCACGGCGTTCAACTACGCCGAAGCATTCCAGTCGCTGGACCTGGATGCCATCGTCAAAGACCTCCACGCCCTGATGACCGATTCGCAAGACTGGTGGCCCGCCGACTGGGGTCACTATGGTGGCCTGTTCATTCGCATGGCCTGGCACTCGGCCGGTACTTACCGTGTGGCCGATGGCCGGGGCGGAGCCGGGGAAGGCGCGCAGCGCTTTGCCCCCCTCAACAGCTGGCCCGACAACGGCAACCTCGAC
>CAYVOP010000042.1:0-22499 GCA_964453105.1 uncultured Aquabacterium sp.
CGTGAGCGAAGACGGCTTTGAAAACAACCCGCTGCTGGATCGCCTGAAGGAATACGCCGCTGCGCAGAATGCGCCCGTGGTGGCCATTTGCGCAAAGATCGAGTCGGAAATGTCCGAAATGAGCGACGAAGACCGCGACATGTTCCTGGCTGAAATGGGCC
Source organism: uncultured Aquabacterium sp. (assembly GCA_964453105.1). Taxonomy (GTDB): domain Bacteria; phylum Pseudomonadota; class Gammaproteobacteria; order Burkholderiales; family Burkholderiaceae_C; genus Aquabacterium. The sequence continues at coordinate 162 of CAYVOP010000042.1, forward strand.
AGGATGAGCCCGGCCTGAACCGCCTGATCCGCGCCGGCTTCAAGCTGCTGGGCCTGCAAACCTACTTCACCGCCGGCGTGAAGGAAGTGCGCGCCTGGACCATCCACATTGGCGACACTGCACCTCAAGCCGCGGGCGTGATTCACACCGACTTTGAGCGGGGTTTCATCCGCGCCCAAACCATTGCCTACGACGACTTCATTCAGTTCAAGGGCGAGGCTGGCGCGAAAGATGCGGGCAAGATGCGCGCAGAAGGCAAAGAATACGTGGTGAAAGATGGAGATGTGCTGAACTTCCTGTTCAACGTCTGATATTTCTTCCGACTATGTGGGGCTAGCCTCCACCCAGACCTAAGCCCAGCCTCACCCCCGGTGAACTGGGCTTTTTTTCATATCTTTCCCGGGGCTTTGCCAACTTAAGTCGATGACGAAAATGCCGAAACGCCTGGGGTCAAGGTGTTTTACCGGAATGTCGTCATGAATTTTTCTCGACTCATGCGTGGGTTCACCATTCAAACCCGCATGTACAGCGCGATTGCAGTGGTCTTGGGTCTGCTGATTTTGGTCGGTGGCGTAGGCGTTGTGGGCATGCGGACCAACCACCAGACCGTTTCGATCTGGCAAGAATCGGCCGCAGAAGCGCAAACCATGGCCACCCTGCATGCAGCCGTGGGCCAAATGCGGCTACACGAAAAAGAAATGGTGCTTCAGGCAGGCCGCCCATCTGAGGTGGATGGCAGCTACAAGCTCTGGCAGGCCGATGTCGGTCGCGTCCAGACGATTGCAGCCAAGATGCTGGACGGCGAAGAAGACGAGGACAACCCGCTGATCAAAGCCGCGCTGAGCCAGTTGGGCGAATACCGTCAAGGGGTGTCGGCGCTGAGCAGCTCCTTGGCTCGCGCTGACCTGAGCATTCAAGATGCGGCCTCTCAAATGGCCACACACAGCAAGCTGGCAGCCAAGCTGGACGAGCAACTGGAAGCCGTTGACAAGATCGTCAGCCAGGAACTGAGCACTTCGGCTCAAGCGGAATCGAACAACTTGAGCACCACGATGGCCTGGTTTGTGGCCTCGGTGGTTCTGGCCATTGTGGTCGTGGCCCCGCTGACCATTTTGAATCAGGTGTCTATTTGCCGCCCCATTGAACAGGCCCGTTTGATGGCCCTGGGCATCGCCAAGGGCGATCTGGGGCACCGGGCGGAAGTGGCAGGCGAAGACGAGCCCGCCGAACTGCTGGCCGCGCTCAACGACATGCAAGAGTCGCTCAAATCGATTGTGGGCGAGGTGCGCCGTTCGGCTGACTCCATCTCGGTTGCATCGACGGAAATTGCCAGTGGCAACATGGATTTGTCCAGCCGCACGGAAAACACCGCATCCAGCCTGCAGGAAACCGCATCGTCGATGCACCAGTTGACTGAAACCGTGCGCCACAGCGCCGATTCGGCAGGGCAAGCCAATGTGCTGGCCAGCGGTGCAGCCTCGGCTGCCGAGCGTGGTAGCGCCATTGTTTCGGAGGTGGTGGCCAATATGGGTGAAATCGACAGCACCAGCAAGCGCATCAACGACATCATCAGCGTGATCGATGGCATTGCCTTCCAGACCAATATTCTGGCGCTGAACGCGGCGGTTGAAGCCGCTCGCGCGGGCGAACAAGGCCGCGGCTTCGCAGTGGTGGCCGGCGAGGTTCGCAGCCTGGCCCAACGCAGCGCCACCGCCGCCAAGGAAATCAAGCACTTGATCCTGGCTTCGGGCGAAAACGTGGAATCAGGCACACGCCTGGTTCATGACGCCGGCGCGGCCATGCAAGAGATTTTGAGCAGCGTGCAACGGGTGTCTGACATCATCAGTGAAATCACGACCGCCTCGAACGAACAAAGCCACGGCATCAGTCAAGTGAATCAGGCCGTGACAAGCCTGGACCAGATGACGCAACAAAATGCGGCGTTGGTTGAGCAATCGGCTGCAGCGGCAGCAAGCCTGAACGAGCAGGCTGGAAAATTGACCCAGTCCATGGCGGTGTTTCGGGTTTGACGCTTCAATGCCGACAAGGCAAAAGAAATGAGAAGCGTTTTCATTAGCATAGCAATCGGTGTACTGGCCAGCCAGACCAGTCATGCAGCCAGGCCGTTTTCGGCCGAAGATGCTGCGGTCGAGCCCCAATGGGTGTGCCACCTGGAGTCTTGGGTAGACACAAGCGATGAGTCGCAGCACAGTCATGTGTCCCCCGCCTGCGGTCTGCCCTACGGCTTTGAGTTGGTTCTGGAGCTGGACACCCCCTCGCACCACCGCACCGATATCCACGCCATTTCAAGCGCCTTGCGATTTGCACCCGAAGATTGGGTCTGGCGCGGTTGGCACCTGGGGGCCAAGCTGGCCACCGCACAGGAGCGGGCGCCTGGTGACGGCAAGCACCGCTACGCTGGCTGGAGTGCGCTGGCCATGGTGTCCTACCCCATGAACGATCAATGGACGTTTCACCTGAACCTCGGACACGCCCATGACCGGATTGGCCAACGCGACGCCACCCTGTATGGCGCAGCAGCCAACTATTTCCCTCACGACCGGGTCATGCTGTTTGCCGAAATCAATGGTGACAACCATTCCGCAGGTACGCGCGCTGCCGGTATGCGCTACTGGCTGGTTCCTGAGGTGTTTGGGCTGGATGTGACCGCATCCCGCACCAATGCCACCCCCAACAGCACAACCTGGGGCGTGGGTTTTGGCTGGTACGGCCTGCACTTTTAAGCCCTGGCGTGAAATCTGCCGCATCACCGCTTAAGTTTTCCCTCCCCAGACCGATAGTCCTAATGGAAAGTCAAACACGGTGTGCGCCCCGCTCGGCGCACGACGATTGAATCGAGGACGAGCATGGAAGCCCTAAAAGAAGCCCCCACCCAGGCACCCGCAGTTTCCGGGGTTGCCCCGCATGGTTTCGGCGCCCGAGCCAATCAAGCCCGCCAAGTTCGACATGCAGCCAACGGTCGTGAGTATCTGACCTTCCGCCTAGGCACCGAAGAGTACGGCATCGACATCTTGAAGGTGCAAGAAATTCGCTCGTACGAGCCTCCCACCAAGATTGCCAACGCCCCGTCCTACCTGAAGGGCGTGGTGAACCTGCGCGGTGTGATCGTTCCCATCGTCGACCTGCGCGTCAAGTTCAACTGCCTCAACGAAGACGGCCAGGCTGGCATTGACAGCTTCACCGTGGTGATTGTGCTGAATGTGCGTGGCCGCGTCGTGGGTGCCGTGGTGGACTCGGTGAGCGATGTGATGCAACTGGCTGAGCAAATGGTTCAGCCCGCCCCCGAGATGAGCACCTCGGTGGTGGACACGACCTACATCACCGGCATTGCCAATGTGAATGAGCGCCTGCTGATCTTGATGGACATCGAGTCCCTCATGAGCAGTTCGGAAATGGGTCTGATCAACAGTCTGGCTGATCACTGATCCAACTCAGTCTGCGCGGCGCAGCACGGTCATGACTGGCCGCTGAAGCACCCCGCGCAGACTCCACCATCCAGCCACTCCGGCCAGGATGGCTCCTACCAAGGCCCCCAAGATGGGCCACCACCACTGAGCATGCCATTCGAACTCGAATACCTTGGCAGCCAGTGCCCAGCCGATGATCAGCGACGCTGAGGCGGCCAATGCGCCCGCCAGCGCCCCCATCATCCACAACTCGCCCCACTGAACGCGCGACAAAAGCCCCTGCGTGGCCCCCATGGCACGCCAGATGGCCCAGTCTGCCGCGCGCCGCTCGCGCGTGGTCAGCAGGCCTGCCATCAACACGATCAGGCCGGCGGCCAGGGTGAATGCAAACAGGAATTCGACGGCAGTGATGACCTGCCCCAGGATGGCCTGAATTTGCGTGAGCGTGGCCGACACATCGACCACCGTCAGGTTCGGAAAGGCCTGGACCATGTCACGGTCGAGCGTGCTGTTGGCCGGCGAACGGAAGGCACTGATATAGGTGATGGGCCACTGGGGCATGTCGGCCTGCGGGGCGATCACAAAGAAGTTCACCCGCATGGATGACCAGTCCACCTTGCGCAAACTGGTAATACGCCCTTCCTGAACCACCCCAGCGAAATCAAAGCGCAAACGGTCGCCCAGCTTGAGCCCCAACGTTTTGGCCAAACCCTCTTCCACACTGAATGCATCGGGCTCGTTGGGCACATAGCGCCCAGCCACCACCTCGTTGTGCCCAGGGGCCTGGGCGGCGTGGCTGATGTTGAATTCGCGCTCGACCAGGCGCTGCGCGCGGTCTTCTTCGTAGTCTGTCGAATGCACGGCTTTGCCGTTGACCGCAACCAGACGCGCCCGAGCCATGGGGTACCAGTCGAATTGTTGAACACCCGCTGTTTTCAACATGGCTTTGAAGGGGGCCTGTTGATCGGGCTGAATGTTGATGACAAAGCGATTCGGTGCGTCAGGCGGGGTGGCTTTGCGCCAGCTGTCGATCAGGTCGGTACGCAACAGAACCAATAGCATCAGGGCCAGCAAACCGACAGCCAGGGCAGACACTTGCACCATGGTTTGAACCGGTTGCGCCGTGAGTTGGTGAACAGACAAGGCCCACGCGGTTGCACCCGAGGGCCAGCGGCGGCTCCAGGCGCGCAGCAGGTGTACCAGCAACCAGGTCAGCAAGGCAAACACCAGCACAGCGCCAGCAAACCCGCCCAGGGCGATGCCGCCAAGCTTCCAGTCACGCGCGACCAGAAGCAGCAAGCCAGTCAGGCTGACCAAACCCGACAACCAGGCCAACACAGACAGAGGCTTCAAGCCACCCAGGTCGCGACGAATGACGCGCAAAGGCGGCACCTGAGCCAATTGCAGCACCGAGGGCAAACCAAAACCCAGCGTCAACAATATGCCCACGCCCGTGCCCACGGCAAACGGTCGCCACGTGGGCCCAGGCAGGGCTACCGACACGAGATTGGCCAGCAGGGCCACAAAAACCTGATGGCAGAACCACCCCAGAACCAGGCCCACTGCGCTGGCCAGCACCCCCACCAGCAGGAACTCAACGGTGTAAATGCGTGCCATCAGGCTTTGGGGCACGCCCAACACGCGCATCAAGGCGCAGTCGTCCAGCCTGTTTTGCGCGAAGTCACGCGCCACCATGGCCACCGCCACGGCCGACAGCAAACCGGCCAGCAAGGCCACCAGGCGCAAAAACAGACCGGCGCGATCCAGGGTCGAGCGCATTTCGGGCCGCCCCTGGTCCATGGTTTCGACCCGCACGCCACGCATGTCATGCACAGCCTTTTGCGTATCAGCCACGAAGCGATCAATGGCCTCTTTGCGGTCAGGTTGCAGCAAGGCACCGGTTTGGAATCCCGCGTCTTGTGGGCGAGCAGCACCTGCGGTAAGCAGGCGATAGGTGACCCGGCTGGCGGGTTGAACCAATTGCGTGGCGGCCAAGTCGCCCAGGCGAATCATGACCCGTGGCGCAAAGGTCATGAAGCCCGCGCCTCGATCGGGTTCGGTTGCGATCACCGCTTCAATGGGGAAAGATTTTTCCCCCAACCACAGGCTGTCGCCCACTTGTAGATTCAAGGCCAGCAGCACCCCGGCATCCACCCAGGCATGCCCCAGCGATGGCCCACCAACCGGCGCCACGCGCTCAGGTTTGACGGTGCCGTCGGGCTGGACTGAACCCAACTGCAGACGACCCCGCAACGGGTAGATGGTGTCGACCGACTTGAGGGCCACCAGCTTGCTGTCGCCGCCTTTGTCATCAGGTGCGCGGGCCATGCTGGCCATCACAGCCGTGTGAGCCACACGCAAACCCGCCTGGCGCGCGCGTTGCACGATCGAGTCAGGCACGGGTTGGTCGGCCACCACCACAGCGTCGCCACCAATCAACTGGGCCGCATCTCTGGCCAGGCCGGCTTCGATTCGATCGGCAAAAAATGCCACGGCGCTGAGGGCCGTGACTGCCAGTACCACCGACACGAGCAGGAAACGCATGCTGCCTGAGCGCCAATCGCGCCGCATCTGCGTCCAGGCCCAACGCCAAACAGAGACTTTCACCCCAATGAAATCGCTCATGGAAACCTTGTTGACGCCGCAATTTCGGCGATGATGGAAGCGTGATTGTGACGTCACCCGATCAGCCTTGCCATGCCTGTTGATTACCTGAGAACCCTGACCGCGCCCGAGCGCACGCGCCGCAGCAACATTCACCTGGGCATTTCGCTGGCCTTCATTGCAGGGGCGACCAATGCGGGCGGTTTTTTAGCTGTGGGGCAATACACCTCGCACATGACGGGCATGGTTTCGAGTTTCGCTGACGCCCTGGTCATGGGTGACACCTCCTTGCTCAAAGCCTGTGTGGTGGCCATGGTGGCATTCATCACCGGAGCGGCCACCTGCGCCATCATGATCAACTGGGCCCGCCGGCAAAAGAGCCGGCACGAGTACTCCATGCCGCTGCTGGTCGAGGCCTTGTTGCTACTGGCTTTTGGTCTGCTGGGCGACGATTTCAACGATCACGGCTTTTCGGCCACCGTGTATTGGACCGTGGCCTTGCTGAGCTTTGTCATGGGTTTGCAAAACGCCATGATCACTAAGGTTTCCAACGCCGAAATTCGCACCACCCATGTCACCGGCATGGTCACCGACATTGGCATTGAGATCGGCAAGCTGCTGTACTGGAACAGGTCGTCACCTTACCCGGATGCGCCCCAAGTCCAAGTCAACTGGACTCGCCTGGGATTGCACTCCCTCCTGGTGGGGTCATTTTCCATCGGGGCCATGATGGGGGCATTTGGCTTTAAATATGTGGGGTATGCGGCCACGGTTCCCCTGGCCATTGCCTTGGCTGTGCTGTCATCGGTGCAGTTCATTCCAGCCAGCCCCCCAAAATTAATCGAATAGGTCTCCCCCGCATGTCTGACCAACATCGCCCCGCACTGTTTTTGTCGCACGGCTCGCCCATGATGGCCTTGGAACCCGGTGCCGCCGGGGCCTTCCTACACACTTTGGGCCCGCGCATGAACGCCATCTGGGGCAAGCCCAAGGCGTTTGTGGTGGTGTCGCCGCACACGGCCACCATGGCACCGGTGGTGCTGGGCGCCAGCCGGCACGAAACCATTCACGATTTCGGCGGCTTTCCCGAGCCTTTGTACCGTGTTCGGTACGACACCGCTGGCGAGCCCGACGTGGCCCACCGCGTGGCCGACCTGATGGCCGGCCTACCCGGGGGGTGCCGCTGGCTGGATCGCGGAGGCCTGGACCACGGCATCTGGACTTTGTTGATGCACTTGCACCCGGCTGGCGACGTGCCTGTCGTGCCTTTGTCATTGACGCCGCACGCCAGCCCGCAACAGTTAATGCAGCAAGGGCAGGCGCTGCAAGCCTTGCGTGCAGAGAACGTGCAGATCATTGGATCAGGCAGCTTGACCCACAACCTGCGCCGCTTTTTCGAATCGCCCGAGCCGGTAGATGCCGCGGAAGACGACGATTGCTTCGCGTTCCGAGAGTGGGTTCGAGACAAGGCCGAAACAGCAGATTGGGATGCCCTGCTGCGCTATCGATCGCTGGCCCCCTATGCGGTCGAAATGCACCCCACCGACGAACACTGGTTGCCGTTTTACCTCGCTGCGGGGGCCGCCTGCAACCCGGGTGACAACACCCCGAAGGTTGCTCGGCGCATTCACTCCGGCGTCACCCACGGCCATCTGGCCATGGATGGCTACGTTTTCGCATCAAGCAGCGAAGCGCTCGAAGGTCTGGTCTAAGCGCTTGATCCACTCAGCCTTTTCAGCAGCCGAGGCAAAGCTGGCCTCGAAGCTGTTGCGGGCCAGCGTGTAGGCATCTTGCGGGGTCAACTCAAGCGCCTGAGCCGTTTCCAGCAGGTTCTGGTTCAGGTAGCCGCCAAAGTAGGCCGGGTCATCCGAATTGATGGTGACCTTCACGCCTTGGTTCAACAACGACTTCAGATTGTGCGAACGCAAATCTTTGAACACGCACAACTTGACGTTGGACAGGGGGCACACGGTCAGGGCCATGCCCTCTCGGGCCAAGCGTTGTACCAAAGCGGGGTCTTCCACACAGCGCACACCGTGGTCAATGCGCTCCACCTTCAGCACATCCAAGGCGTTGTAGATGTATTCGGGTGGCCCTTCTTCGCCCGCATGCGCCACGAGGCGCAGGCCCAGTTCCTTGCAACGCGCAAAGACCCGCGCAAATTTTTCAGGCGGGTGGCCGCGTTCGCTGGAATCCAAGCCCACCCCAATGAACAGGTGCCGATACGGCAAGGCCTGGTCCAGCGTGGCCAGGGCCGACTCTTCTGACAAGTGCCGCAAGAAGCACAGAATCAGGGCTGCGCTGACACCCAGTTCGGTACGCGCACGTTCGCAAGCCGAGGTCAGGCCTTTGATGACGACCTCAAAGGGCACACCCCGATCAGTGTGGGTTTGGGGGTCGAAAAACATCTCGGTGCGCAAGATGTTTTCCTGCTTGCAGCGCATCAGGTAAGCCCAGGCCATGTCGTGGAAGTCCTGCTCCTTGAGCAGGACCGAGGCACCGGCGTAGTAGATGTTCAGAAAGCTTTGGAGATCGGTAAAGGCATAGGCCGCCCGCAAGGTTTCCACCGAGGGGTAACTCAGTGACACGCCATTGCGTTGCGCCAAGGCAAAGATCAACTCAGGCTCGAGTGAGCCCTCGATGTGCATGTGCAACTCCGCCTTGGGCATGGCCTGTAGCAATGCAGGCAGCTGGCGCGGATCGATCTTGGCGGCAAATGCCATTCCCATGTTCACTCCTTGCTTGAACCTTACTTGCTGGACGGGATCGACCCTTCGACCCCTTGAACGTAGACGTGGAGGCCCAGCAAAAATTTATCGTCAGCCACCACATTCTGCGCCAGCAAGTCGGAGCCATCTTGTGCCTTGATGGGCCCCTTCCAGATCACGAAGCTGCCGTCTTTCAACCCGGCCTTGATCGTGTCGATCTTGGCTTTGGTCTCTGCTGGCACGCGATCCGCGATGGACACCACATCGATGGCGCCTTCCTTCACGCCCCACCACACGCCCCCGGTTTTCCAGGTGCCTTCCAGGACATCTTTGGTGGCCTTCACGTAGTAAGGCCCCCAGTTGATGATGGCGGACGCCAAGTGAGCCTTGGGCCCGAACTTGCTCATGTCCGAATCCCAGCCAAAGGCGAACTTGCCGGCCTTCTCGGCGGTTTGCAGCACAGCGGGCGAATCGGTGTTCTGGAACAGCACATCAGCCCCCTGGTTGATCAGGCTTTGCGCACCCTCTGTTTCCTTGGGTGGATCAAACCAACCGTTCACCCAGACCACCTTGGTCTTGATCTTGGGGTTCACGCTCTGCGCCCCCAAGGTAAACGAGTTGATGTTGCGGATGACCTCAGGGATGGGGATGGAGCCCACCACGCCCAAGGTGTTGGACTTGGTCATGCTGCCTGCGATGACCCCAGCCATATAGGCGCCTTCATAAGTGCGCGAGTCATAAATGCGCATGTTGCCCGCGGTTTTGAACCCGGTGGCGTGCTCGAACTTCATGTCAGGGTGGTCAGCAGCCACCTTGAGCATGGGCTCCATGTAGCCAAAGGTGGTGCCGAATATCAATTGGTTGCCCTGCCCGGCCAGATCGCGAATCACGCGCTCGGCATCAGGGCCTTCGGGCACTTTTTCGACGAAAGTGGTTTTCACCTTGTCGCCAAACTCTTTTTCAATGGCCTGGCGGCCTTGGTCGTGCGCGTAGGTCCAGCCCGCGTCGCCCACCGGGCCCACATAGGCAAACGCGATTTTGAGCTGCGCGGGCGCACTGGCTGCCACCGAGGCTGAAGCCGCCTCTGAAGCGGCTTCGGCAGGGGCTTCCGCCTTTTTGCCGCAGCCCATGAGCGCCGCTGTGGCGGTCACGCCAGCCAAGCCAGCCCATTTCAACCAGGTACGTTGAGACACCAATGAAGCCATGTCATCTCCAATCCAAGTTTGATTCGAACAAAACAAACGAATGCTGCTCAAGCCCCTGGGTAGAAGGGCTTGCCAAGCGAGGCCGGCATGTTGATGCGTATCCACAGCGGGTTGCGTGAAATCAGCACCAGCACCACGATGGTGGCCAAGTAAGGCAGTGCCGTCAGCAACTGGCTGGGCACGTTGATGCCCTGCCCTTGCATCTGGAACTGCAGCATGGTCACCCCACCGAACAACAATGATCCAAGCAAGACACGGGCCGGGCGCCATGTGGCAAAGGTGGTCAAGGCCAACGCAATCCAGCCTTTGCCTGCCACCATGCCCTCTACCCAAAAGGGCGTGTAAACCAATGACAGATAGGCCCCCGCCAGGCCACACAGCGCCCCGCCCGCCATGACCGCAGCCAACCGAATGCGCCGAACCGGATAGCCCAACGCATGGGCCGATTCGGGCGCTTCGCCAACTGCCCGGAGCACCAAGCCCGCCCGAGACCGATACAGGAACCAACTCAAGCCCAGCGTCAGCAGCAAGGCACCATAAACCAGCGGATGATGCTGGAAAAAGGCCGGCCCGACAAATGGCAGATCGCTCAGATACGGCACGGCGAAATGAGCCCGCTCGCCCAATTTCTGCTGCGTGTAAGGCAAGCCCACAAACGCCGATAAGCCCGCGCCAAACAGGCTCAGGGCCAGGCCCGTCGCGTACTGGTTGGTGTTGAGGTAAATTGCCAGCAAGCCAAACAAGGCGGCCATGCCAGCCCCAGCCCCGGCCCCGGCGAGAAAACCCAGGGTGTCGCTGCCGGTGTGTACGCCAGTGGCAAAGCCAGCCACGGCGGCCACCAGCATCATGCCTTCGGCCCCCAGGTTGACCACACCAGAACGCTCATTGAGCAACAAGCCCAGTGATGCCAACGCGACCACCGTGCCCGCCTGCAGGGTGGCAGACAAGAGCAGCGCCGCAGATTCGATTGGCAGGACACTCATGAGGCTCGCCCCCAGCGCAAACGTTGGTGAATGAAGGTGTCGCAAGCCAGCAGGCTGAACAGCAGCAGGCCTTGGAAGACCCCTGTGAGGGCCTTGGGCAAACCGAGGCGCGACTGAGCCAATTCCCCCCCAATGTAGAACATGCTCATCAGCACGGCCGACAAGACAATGCCCACTGGGTTGAGCCGCCCCACGAACGCCACGATGATGGCGGCAAAGCCATAGCCCATGGGCACGTAAGGTGTGAGTTGCCCCTGAGGGCCGGCCACGTCAAGCGCGCCGGCCAGGCCGGCCATGGCGCCCGACAGCAGCATGCCCGTCCACAAGGCCCGCGCCGAAGAAAACCCGGCATAGCGGGCCGCAGCCGGCGCCAAACCTCCGACCTGCAGTTGGAAGCCAGCATAGGTTCGGTACAGAAAGACCATGAAGCCAATGACCGCCCCCCCCGCCAGCAACAAACCCATGTTTGCGCGAAAGCCCTGCACCAGTCGAGGCACGCGGGCTGCCTCCAAGAAGGTGATGGTTTGCGGAAAGTTGTAGCCGTTCGGGTCTTTCCAGGGGCCATAGACCAGGTAGCTCAACACCATCTCGGCCACATACACCAACATCAGGCTGACCAAAATTTCATTGGTATTGAACGATTGCCGCAACCAGGCCACCACCCCTCCCCACACGGCCCCGCCCAGGGCTCCGGCCACCAACACGCCCACCAGCAGGGTCGCCCCAGACTCGGGCGTGGCCTTCATGGCGACCCAACCTGCAAAGATGGCCCCCATGATGAATTGCCCCTCGGCCCCGATGTTCCAGAGGTTGGCCCGAAAGCACACGGCCAGCCCCAGCGCAATCAACACCAAAGGCGTGGCCTTCACGCTGAGTTCGGACCAGGCGTAGGCGGAGCGAATGGGCTCCCAGAAAAACACGCGCAAGCCCTGTACCGGGTCTTTGCCCAACAGCGCAAACAACAGCGTGCCCACCAGCACCGTGACAGCCAGCGCCAGAAACGGCGAGGCCACAGCCAACCACCGCGAGGGCACGGGCCTGGGCTCAAGCCTGAACATGGGTTTCTCCAAGGTTCGCTGGCCACAGGCCGCTCATCCACACGCCAATCTGGTCCACCGAGGCCTGCTCAATCGGAATGCTGGGCGACAGGCGGCCCTTGGCCATCACCATCAGCCGATCAGAAATGGCAAACAACTCGTCCAACTCCTCGCTGACCACGACAATGGCGCAGCCCGCATCGCGCAGGCGCAGCAGTTCACTGCGAATTTGCGCAGCAGCCCCCACATCCACACCCCAGGTGGGCTGGGAAATGAGCAGCACTTCGGGCTCGGCATCAATCTCCCGGCCCACAATGAATTTCTGCAAATTACCCCCCGACAAACTGCGGGCGGGTGCTTCGGGCCCGCTGGCCTTGACTTGGAAGCGCTCAATCAATTCCTGGGTCATGCCGCGCACACCTTGCAAACGCAACCAACCTCCAGGGCCGATCGCATCGGTGCGTGTCAACAAGGTGTTTTGCGCCAACGACAAGGTGGGCACCGCCCCTCGGCCCAAGCGTTCTTCCGGCACACTGTTCAAACCCAGATGGCGCCGTACCCTGGGCGAGGCCCGGCTGACGTCGTGATCGAACAGGCGCACCGAACCCATTGGCGCACGCAGATCTTCCCCACTGAGCAAGGCCATCAGGGCTTGCTGCCCGTTGCCCGACACGCCGGCAATGCCCAAGACTTCGCCGGCACGCACCTCGAAGGCAATGTCGTTCAGATCGACCCCGAACGGATCATGCCGAGGCACCGATAGCCCCTGAACGGCCAGCGCCACCTCGCCCAAGGTGGGGGCGGCGCGGTGCAACTCCTGAGGTTCGTGCCCGATCATCAGCCGCGAAAGGCTGGCATCGCTTTCGTGACGCGGGTCGACTTCACCTGACACGCGCCCGCCTCGCATCACGGTGCAACGCTCACACAAAGCCCGGATTTCGTCTAACTTGTGGCTGATGTAGAGAATCGAGCAGCCTTGAGCGGCCAACTGCCGCAGGGTTACAAACAACTTCTCGACAGCCTGCGGTGTCAGCACCGAGGTGGGCTCATCCAGAATCAGCAACTGCGGGTTGGTCATCAAGGCCCGCACAATTTCCACCCGCTGGCGCTCACCCACGGTCAGGGCATGCACGGGGCGGTCGGGGTCGACTTCCAAGCCATAGTCGCCCGACACAGCGCGAATGCGCTGGGCCACATCAGCCAGGGCGTAGCGTTCGTCCAGGCCCAGCAACACGTTTTCAGCAACGGTCAGCGTGTCAAACAGCGAAAAGTGCTGAAACACCATGCTGATGCCCAGCGCACGCGCCTCTTGAGGCGAGCGGATCTGGTGGGGTTCTCCATTGAAAAGCACGTAGCCCTCATCGGGTTTGACCGCACCGAAAATGATTTTCATCAGGGTGGACTTGCCGGCACCGTTTTCGCCCAGCACGGCATGAATCTCGCCCGGTTTGACTTTCAAATCGACCGCATCATTGGCCACGACCCCGGGGTAGCGTTTGGTGATGCCTTTCAGTTCCAGTCGGTACGTCATACAGCAGCATCCTCCGTCGTGGAGGCCATGTAGACCGGTTGCCCGGCCACCCAGGTTGAAACCAGATTGCGCTCGTCGGCCAGGGTCATCCAGGCGAACACCCGTTCATGCAGCACATCACGTGCCAGCGCATCACGATGTTCGGCCACAGGCCCCACGGCCCAGCGCCACACGGCCAGGTCGGCCATGCAACCGGATTCAATGCGGCCAATTTCGTCTGCAAGCCCCAGGTGGCTGGCCGCACCCAGCGTGGCGGTGTACAAGGCCTTCCATGCGGTCAACCGCGTGCCTTGCAGTGCCTGAATCTTGTAAGCATCGGCCATATTGCGAAGCAGGCACAGGCTGGTGCCTCCCCCCACGTCACTGGCCAGGCTCACGTTCACGGCGTCGCGCTGCGCTTGGGCCCAGTCGAACAAGCCACTGCCCAAAAACAGGTTGGACGAGGGGCTGTGTGCGATCTGCGCCCCACGCTCGCGCAGCACGGCACGGTCACGCTCGTCGAGCCAAATGCCGTGGGCCAGAACCGCACGCGAGCCAATCAGGCCATCGCGGTCGTACACGTCGAGGTAGCTGCGTGCGGTGGGGAACAACTCGCTCACCCATTGCACTTCGGCGCGGCTTTCGGCCACATGGGTCTGCATATAGGTGCCGGCATGGCTGGCACACAGCGCACCAGCCATGGCCAGTTGCTCTGGCGTGCTGGTCACAGCGAAGCGCACCGTCACGGCAAAGGCCTGACGCTGTTTGCCGTGCCACTGGGCGATCAAATCCACACAGTCGTGCTCCGCTTGCACCACGTCGTCGCATAAGCCATCGGGGGCGTGCCGATTCATCAAGACCTTGCCCGTGATCAAACGCATCTGCGCCCGGGAGGCCTGCTCGAACAAGGCTTGCGCACTGGTTTTGTGCACGGTGGGGAACACCACGGCGCTGGTGGTGCCATGCGCCCACAAGGCGTGCAGGAAACGGGAAGCGCCCTGCCGTGAGACCTCGGGGTCGGCATAGCGCCGCTCAGCAGGAAAGGTATAGGTGTTGAGCCAGTCGAGCAACTCGGTGCCAAAACTGGCTATCACATCAAGTTGCGGGCAATGGACATGGGTGTCAATGAAACCGGGCAGGATCAATTGACCTCGGTGGTCGGCCACAGGCACCTGTTCCCACCCTGGGGGCAAAGCTTGCGCCGCTGGCTGCACTGCGTGAATGCGCCCCTGTTCCAGCAAAACAAGATGGTCAGCCCGATAGCGAACGCCCGGGGCCTCCTGCGGGGGCACAAAGCCAGGGTCCTGAAGGAAGTCCAGCAGGTCACCACGCAGAATCCGTTTGTCGCTCATGTCGTTCATCGAACCCAGTGGGAGTTTTCAGAAATGGGTGGGGCGCTTGTCACGATGGTAGTTCATCAAGCCGGTCAGCGACGATGCAGTCCCCACACGATGTGACACCTGTGGCGCATACCCCGCACTCCCAGTGCGCTCTTTTGACCCCGAACTCGGCACGCGGTACAAACCTTGCGTAGACCGCGTGCATTGGAGTCTGTCGAGATGAGCGAATCTTTGTTGCCCCAACCTCCCCGCCCGATCCGCTTCGTGCATCGGGGGCAGGTGCAGCAGGTTTCGGGCCTGCCCCCCACGACCACTGTGCTGCAGTGGCTGCGTGAACACGCCCATTGCACCGGCACCAAGGAGGGCTGCGCCGAAGGTGACTGTGGCGCCTGCACTGTGGTGGTGGGCGAGTTGGATGCTGCAGGGCAATTGACTCGGCACACCGTCAACAGCTGCATTCAGTTCGTGCCCACGCTGGACGGCAAGGTGCTTTCCACGGTGGAAGACGTGGCCAACGGCCCCGACCTCCATCCTTGCCAGCAAGCCCTGGTCAACGAACACGGCTCGCAGTGCGGTTTTTGCACGCCGGGCTTTGTGATGTCCTTGTGGCACGTCTACCAAACCCATACACAGGCCCCACCACGCTCGGAGCTGGCCAATGCACTGGCCGGCAATCTGTGCCGCTGCACGGGCTATCGTCCCATACTGGATGCCGGCCAGGCCATGTTCCAGCCGCCACGGGTCGAGCGAGATGACGCCGCAGACATCAAGCAGTTGCAGGTACTTCAACCTCATCAAGATGGCCCCTTGTTGTACGTGGGCCCCAGCGCATCTCACGGCGGGCATGCCCAGCGGTTTGTAGCCCCCCGCACGGTTGACGAGCTAGCCTACTGGCGCGAACAGTGGCCGCAGGCACGCCTGTTGGCCGGAGGCACCGACATCGGCTTGTGGGTGACCAAGCAGTTCAAAGACCTGGGTGACATCATTTACCTAGGTCAGGTCAAAGCCCTGGCGGACGTTCAATTCACCGCCACACACCTCGAAATTGGCGCCACAGCGTCGCTGGAAACCGCCTGGTCGGGCTTGGTGGACACCTGGCCTGCCCTGCGCGAAATCTGGCTGCGCTTTGCTTCCCCGCCCATTCGGCACGCGGGCACCCTGGGCGGCAACATCGCCAACGGCTCGCCCATTGGCGATGGGGCACCGGTTTTGCTGGCGCTCGATGCCTCGGTGGTGTTACGGCAGGGGCAAAATCAACGCGAGGTGCCCTTGTCTGCCTTCTATGTGGACTATATGCGCAACGTGATGGCCCCTGGCGAATGGGTTGAGCGCATTCGCGTGCCTCTGCCGGATGCCACATTGGCCACTGCGGGCCCCCAAGCCGGGGTCGTTCGTGCCTACAAGGTTTCAAAGCGCCGCGACAGCGACATTTCCGCCGTGTGCGCCGCCTTTGCCCTGCAACTCGAGGGCACCACCATCGTGGCCGCCCGCCTGGCATGGGGCGGCATGGCTGCCACAGCCAAACGAGCACCGCTGGCAGAGGCCGCCTTGGTAGGCCGACCTTGGTCGCAAGCCACCTTGCGACAGGCCCAAGCCGCTCTGACCCAGGACTTCAGCCCGCTGACCGACCTGCGAGCCAGCGACCGACACCGCCAGCGCCTGGCCGCCAACTTGCTGGAGCGCTTCTGGCTGGAAACCCGGCCCGACGCCCCTCTGGCTGCCGAACAAGTTCAAGTCTGGCCTGCGCCAGCTGCAGGAGCTGCAACATGAGCGCCGGCCGCCCCACCCCGCATGAATCGGCTCACCTGCATGTGCAAGGGCAAGCCACGTATGTAGATGACCTGCCCGAACTGGCGGGCACCTTGCACGCCGCCCTGGGATGGTCGCCCGTGGCGCACGGCGCAATCAACGCCATAGACCTGGCTGGCCTACGGGCTCAGCCCGGCATCGTGGCCGTGCTGACGGCGGCTGACATTCCTGGCCTCAACGACTGCGGCGCCATCGTTCATGACGAGCCCATCCTGGCCGAAGGCGAGGTGCAGTATCTGGGACAACCCATCTTCGTGGTGCTGTCCAGCCACCGAGACACCGCACGCCGCGTGGCTGCTCGCGCCTCGGAGTTTGTGTCGATCACCCCCCTGCCGGCCTTGTTGACACCCGAGCAAGCCCATGCTGCAGGGCGCCACGTGGTCCCCCCCATGCACATGCGCAGGGGCAACCCGGAAACCTTGCTGACCACGGCACCGCACGAACTGGCCGACAGCCTGCACATAGGCGGCCAGGAACAGTTCTACCTGGAAGGGCAAATTTCCTACGCCATCCCCAAAGAAAACGACAGCCTGTTCGTTCATTGCTCCACCCAGCACCCCAGCGAAATGCAACACGCCATCGCCAAGGCGTTGAACTGGCACGCCCACCAGGTGCAGGTGGAATGCCGCCGCATGGGGGGCGGCTTTGGGGGGAAGGAATCGCAATCGGCGCTGTTTGCCTGCGTGGCGGCGGTGGCGGCCTGGCGGCTCAAGCGCCCAGTCAAGTTGCGCCTGGACCGTGATGACGACTTCATGATCACCGGTCGCCGCCATTGCTTCGTACACCAGTACCGCGTGGGCTACGACAACGAAGGGCACATTCAGGCCGCGCGCATCGACATGATTTCCCGCGCCGGCTTCTCGGCTGACCTGTCGGCCCCCGTCATGACCCGGGCCATGTGCCATTTCGACAATGCCTACTGGCTACCGCATGTAGACCTGCACGGCTATTGCGCCCGCACCCACACGCAAAGCAACACCGCATTTCGCGGTTTTGGCGGCCCCCAAGGGGCCTTGGCCATCGAGTACATCCTCGACTCAGTAGCGCGCCAGTTGGGTCGCGACCCGCTAGACGTCCGCCTGGCCAATCTGTACGGCCAAGACGACTGCAACACCACCCCCTACGGCCAGGTGGTCGATGACAACATCTTGCCCGCCCTGCTTGATGAACTGGCGCACAGCAGCCAATACCGTGAGCGCCGCAAAGCCATTGCGCAGTTCAACGCCAACAGCCCCGTGCTGAAGAAGGGGCTGGCGCTGACACCCGTGAAGTTCGGCATCTCCTTCAACGTGGTTCACCTCAATCAGGCCGGGGCCCTGGTTCACGTCTACAACGACGGCTCCATCCTGGTGAATCACGGAGGCACAGAAATGGGCCAGGGCGTGAACACCAAGGTTGCGCAGATCGTGGCGCAAACCTTGGGCGTGTCGCTGAACCGCGTTCGCGTTACCGCCACCGACACCACCAAAGTGGCCAACACCTCGGCCACCGCCGCATCGACCGGCTCAGACCTCAATGGCAAAGCCGCAGCCGATGCGGCCCTGCAAATACGCGAACGCCTGACAGCCCATCTGGCACAAGTGCATCGCGTGCCAGCCACTTGCATCGCATTTGAAGACGATAAGGTGCGCATCATCGGGCTTGAGCCTGGGGCCAAAACCGCCAGTCTGCGCTTTGAAGACGTGGTCATGAGCGCCTACACCGCACGGGTGCAACTGTGGTCTGACGGTTTCTATGCCACCCCAGGCCTGAGCTGGGACCGAGACACCATGCAAGGCCGTCCGTTCTATTACTTCGCCTACGGCGCATCCGTCAGCGAAGTCCTGCTCGACACTTTGACGGGTGAGTGGAAACTCCTGCGAGCCGATCTGTTGCACGACGTGGGGCGGTCCATCAATCCCGCCATCGACATCGGCCAGATTGAAGGCGGCTTCATTCAAGGCATGGGCTGGTTGACCAGCGAAGAGCTGTACTGGCACCCCGTGACCGGGCGGCTGATGACGCACTCGCCCTCCACCTACAAAATTCCCACGGCCAGCGACTGCCCACCCGACTTCCGCGTGAAGCTGTTCGCCAACGAAAACCGCCACGACACCATCTACCGCTCGAAAGCCGTGGGCGAACCGCCGCTGTTGCTGGCCTTCTCCGTGTTCCTTGCCTTGAGGGATGCGGTGGCCTCGCTGGCCCCAGCGGGCGTGGCGCCCCCCTTGCGTGCCCCGGCCACCCCCGAAGCACTGCTCGACGCCATCGAAGCCGTACGCCAGCCATGACGCCGACTCAGCAGCTTCAGCTCGCCCACCACTGGCTGGCCCAATCGCGCCCGGCCTATGTGGTCGAGGTGACGCAGACCCGTGGCTCCACGCCCCGCGAAGCGGGCGCGCGCATGCTGGTGTCTGCCAATGACGTGGTTGGCACCATTGGCGGCGGCCACCTGGAATGGCAGGCGGTGAGCCTGGCTCGCCAGGCTTTGACCGAGTGCCAGCAACACGAGCGCACGCCAGCCCGGTGGTCTCACGATCTGGCGCTGGGCCCCTCATTAGGCCAATGCTGTGGCGGCACACTGCGGCTGACCTTTCACCCCCTGGACGCCACCGTACTCGATGCCTGGCGTGCAGCACAACCCCAGCCGCGATTTCATCTGGAATTGCACGGCGCAGGGCATGTCGGGCAGGCAATCGTTCGCATCTTGTGCGGCATCGACTGCACCGTGCGCTGGATCGATGAGCGCGACCCCACCATGCCCCTTGCGAACGGAGCGGCCTCCGCCATCGGCCTGCCCAGCCCAGAGCAACTGGCTGCACTGCCCCCACACATTGCGTGGTGCCCCACCGACCAGGCCGACGCCGAAGTCATGGACGCACCAGCTCATGCCTGCCATCTGGTCTTAACCCACCGGCACGACCTCGACCTCCGCCTGGTTCACGCCATTCTGAAAAGAAGCGATGCGGCCTTTGTCGGCATGATCGGATCAAAGACGAAACATGCGCAGTTCCGCCGGCGCCTGGCTGAACAAGGCCTGCCGGACGAGGCCATCAGTCGGCTATGTTGCCCGATTGGGCTGGCCGGCATCGAAGGCAAAGAGCCCGCCGTGATTGCGGTCTCTGTGGTGGCGCAATTGCTCAGTCTGGCTTCAGCTCGGGCGCCATGACGGTTCGGTTGCGGCCATCGGCCTTGGCCTCGTACAGCGCCTTGTCTGCTCGCTCAATGGCCTGCTTGACCTCAGAGTGCTCGGTATAGGCAGCCAAGCCCGCCGAGAACGTGATCCGCAAATGCGGCACCGTTTCGCTGACCTGCGCATCGGCCAGCTTGGCTCGCAGCCGCTCCAGCCCCGCATGAGGATCGTGCGGCGGCACGGACAGCATCACCGCAAGAAACTCTTCCCCCCCCCAGCGTCCAATCACATCGGTTTCCCGCAACACGCTGGCGGCCATTTGGGCAAAGCTGCGCAACACCTCGTCGCCCACATGGTGCCCCCAGGTATCGTTCACCTGTTTGAAATGATCCAGGTCCAATACCGAAACCCAAAACTTCACCACGCCCCGGTTGCTGCGCGCGGCGTGTTCGCCCAAAACCTGGGTGATCTGCCGGCGGTTGAACAAGCCTGTTAATTCATCGCGGGTGGCCAGCTCCTGAATTCGCTCAACGGCCGCTTCCAGCTCTCTCTTCTGCGCCTTCAAACGCCCCCGCATGCTGTTGAGCTGCGTAGCCAGTTGCGAAATCATGGGCATGACCGTAGCCACGAACACGAAGTACATCAGCTCCACTTTGTATGGGTAGTGCAAGGGATCGGTCATGGCCTTGAACACCATGGTGGCGCCCATGGCGGTCACCGCATACAAGGTAGACAGCCGAGCCCGGCGCGCATTCATGTTGAAAATGCCAAACACCAACACCAGGGCAAACAAGATCAGCGTGCCACCGTGACCTTCATTGGTGATGGCATACGCCCCGCAAATCCAGGTCAAAGCCGCCAGAATTTGAGGCAAGGTCAAGGAGGGATCGGAAAAGCGCTCGTTCCAACCGCTGCGCAGTGCAGCATAGAAACCCGTGCATGAAACCGCAATGAAGCTGGCCAGCACCCAACCGTGCGCCGGGTTCATGATGCCGATGATCGAGCAATAGACGATCAAGCCGACGCAGACCACAAACACCAGCGCCGACATCAGCGAACGGGTGATGCGCAGTCGCTGTTTCGGGTCTGTCGACAGCACCCGATCCAGGACCGATGCCCAGACAGCACCCGAGGCAGGAACGTTTTCAGTGAGGCTCAAGGCAGATCTTCAATGCAAAAAATGAACAACGCCAAGCAATGTAGCGATTTCATCGCAATTCCCTCCCCCTGAGGGCACGGATTCGCCCTCACTCGCATCCAGGAACTCGCAATTTGCGCAGAAATACCGCGATCAGCTCAAGGCAAGGCAGCGCCCTGCAGTTGAGGCGCCGCCCACCGGGCAATGACTTCACGCTCTGCTGGCGTCATGCGCGTGGCATTGTTCATGGGCATGGCCTTGAGCACCACCGCCTGCTGATAGATTCTCTGGACATGTTGCGCCAGCAGCTCTGGCTTGTCCAGCGCCACCCCTTTGTTCGGGGCGGCCGTGCTGTGGCACACCACGCATCGCGCATTAACGATGGCTTGCACCTGAGGTTCAAGGGTTTGCGCATCGGACACCGGATCGGCCTCACCGGAAGGTAACTGGCGCACCGGCGGAGCCTGCCACACGCCCACCGCCAACAGCAGCGCTACCCCGCTTGCCGCCCATGCCCAAGGTGTGGGCTGGCCTGCCAGCTTGGCCTTGTGGCGCGCCACAAAGGTGTGGCGAATCAAGGCACCCGCCAGCATCAGCGCCACCAGCACCAGCCAATTGGCGGAGGCCCCCGTCAGAAACGGGTAGTGGTTGCTGAGCATGGCGAACAACACCGGCATCACGAAATAGGTGTTGTGAACGCTGCGCTGCTTGCCTCGTAGGCCGTGTTGGGGGTCAACCGGCTGGCCGGCTCGCATGGCGGCCACCACCTTGCGTTGCCCCGGAATGATCCAGAAAAACACATTGGCGCTCATGGCCGTGGCCATCATGGCGCCCACCAGCAAAAACGCGGCACGCCCAGCGAACCATTGGCAGGCCAACCAAGCAGCCAACGCCACCACGGCCGCCACCAAACCTCCCAGCAGGCGCTCTTGCCCCGGCATTCGCCCCACCGTTCGGCACAGCAAGTCGTAAATCAGCCAGAAACCGGCCAGAAACCCTAAGGCAGCGCCAATGGCACCACCGGGCGACCATGCCATCACTTGCCGGTCGATCAGAAATGTGCCGGCGTTGAACAAATACAAAACCGTGAACAGCGCAAAGCCGGTCAACCAGGTGGAATAACTTTCCCAGTAAAACCAGTGCAGGTGATCGGGCAACTGCTTGGGCGCGCCCAGATACTTCTGTGGGTTGTAGAAGCCGCCACCATGCACGGCCCACAGTTCCCCCCCAACGCCTTTGTCTTTCAAGGCCGCGTCTTGCGGCGGTGTGAGGTTGTTATCCAACCAGACAAAGTAAAACGAGGACCCCACCCAGGCAATGGCCACCACCACATGCGCCCAGCGCAGCAGCAGATTGGCCCAGTCCAGGGCGTAGCCAAGCCACGGTCCCCAGTCGGCCATCGTCAGCTACCTCGGTAGGTGGAGTAGACCCAGGGGCTGATCAGCAGCGGCACGTGATAGGCCA
>CAYVOP010000043.1:0-22298 GCA_964453105.1 uncultured Aquabacterium sp.
TGCGGAACTGCGCCACCACCAGCAGGTAGATCAGGATCAGGCCGACGCCGTAGGCCGCACCCATGTCGCGGAAGGTTTCATAGGTGATCTGCCATTCACCGTCCCACTTGATGGCGTAGGCGCGATATGGGTCGCTGGGTTGCTTGATCCAGTATTCCTCCAGCTTGCCTGTGCCAGGCAGGCTAGCGTTGTCGAGCTGTTTGCGGATGTCGAACAGACCGTACAGCGGCGAGTCGAGCTTGCCAGCCATATCGCCAAACACATAGCTGACAGGCTGCAGGTCTTTGGTGAACAAAGGCTTGTCGATGATGCCCTTCTCGATGGTGACCAGTTCAGACAGGGGCACGAGCTTGCCGTTGGCGGCACGCAGCGGCAGGGCCAGCACGGCATCCAGACCAATTTGCGACTCTCGGGGCAGTTGCAGGCGAACCGGCACCGGGATCTTTGATTGCTCGTCGTGCAGGTAGGCGGCATCGGCCCCCGACAGGGCGGCCTGAACCGTTTGGGCCACCGAGGCCACAGGAATGCCCAATGACTCGGCGCGCTGGCGGCGGACACGCAGGAAGGTGCGGGGGGCATCTTCCTTCAGCGTGGTGTCGATGGCCACGATGTCGGCCGTGTCGTCAAAGGCCTGGGCCACGCGGCGGGCCAGCTGCTGGCGGCCGGCTTCATCGGGGCCATACACCTCGGCCACCAGCGGAGACATCACTGGCGGGCCAGGTGGGACTTCCACCACCTTGATGCGCGCGCCGTGGCGTGCCGCGATCACTTCCAGCTCAGGACGCAGGCGTTGCGCAATGGCGTGGCTCTTGTCCTTGCGGTGGTGTTTGTCGACGAGGTTGACTTGCAGGTCACCTTGCTCTGCGTCTGCTCGCAGGTAGTACTGGCGCACCAAGCCATTGAACGTAATAGGCGAGGCAGTGCCGGCATAGCCTTGCAGATTCAGGACCTCAGGCTGCTTGGCCAGGAAGGCGCCCATGTCATGCAAGGCGGCTTCGGTGTCCTCCAAGGGAGTACCGGCAGGCATTTCCACCACCACCTGGAACTCGCTCTTGTTGTCGAAGGGCAGCATTTTCATGACCACGCCAGCCCAAGTCGAGGGCACAGTCGCCAAACCGACCGAGCCCATCAAGGCGGCAATGATGCTCAAGCCCATGATCCAGCGCTTGCGGCGCTGGGTCAGCAGCGGCATCAAAATGGCGTGGAACGCGCGAGACAGCTTGCCGCCAGCGCCATGCCCATCTGCCGAGTCGCCATGGGGGGCGCCGGCAGGGTGCGACTTCATGAGCTTCAGCGCCAGCCAGGGGGTGACCGTGAAGGCAATGGCCAAGGAAATGGCCATGCCCAGGCTGGAGTTGATCGGGATGGGACTCATGTAGGGGCCCATCAGGCCGCTCACAAATGCCATGGGCAGCAACGCGGCGATCACGGTGAGCGTGGCCAGGATGGTCGGGCCACCCACTTCGTCCACCGCTGACGGAATGATGTCGCGCAGGGGCATGCCCGGGTGCAGTTGCTGGTGGCGATGAATGTTTTCCACCACCACGATGGCGTCGTCCACCAAAATCCCGATCGAGAAAATCAGGGCAAACAGCGACACCCGGTTGAGGGTGAAGCCCCAGGCCCACGAAGCAAACAAGGTGGCAGTCAGTGTGAGGATCACGGCTGCGCCCACGATCACGGCTTCACGGCGGCCCAAGGCCAAGCCCACCAGCAAAATCACCGAGCCTGTGGCGAATGCCAGCTTCTGGATCAGCTTGTTGGCCTTCTCTGCAGCGGTTTCCCCGTAGTCGCGGGTGATGGTCATCTCCACGTTCGCGGGCAGCACGGTGTTGCGCAATTCGTCCAGCCGGGCACGTGCGGCACGGGCCACATCGACCGCATTCTGGCCGGGCTTCTTGGTCACGGTCAGGGTCACAGCCGGATAGGTTTGACCGGCCGGAACGGCGGTCGTGTTACCCGCGGCGGGATCTGCGGCACCTTGGGTGAACCACACATGGCGTTGAGCCTGCTGGGCGCCAGCCTCCACACTGGCCACCTCGCGCAGGTAAATCGGCTTGCCGTTGTGAATGCCGACAATCAGCTCGCCCACATCGTCTGCGCTACGAAGGAATTCGCCGGTCTCCACCGAGAGCATCTGGTGGCCTTTGCCGTCTGCCTGCAAGACGTTGCCCGAGGGCATGCCCAGGTTGGCTGCGCCCACGATCTGCATCAGCGATTGCACATCGACGCCACGCTCACGCAGGCGGGTGGGGTCAAGAGAAACTTGCACCGCTTGCCCGGGGCCGCCAATGGTCTGCACTTCGCGGGTGCCTGGCACACGCTTGATTTCCATTTCCAGGCTACGGGCCACGCGCTCCAGCTCCAGCGCCGATTGGCTGTCTTTGGACCACAGTGTCACGCCCAGCACGGGTACGTCATCAATGCCTTTGGGCTTGACGATGGGAGGCAAGGCACCCAAGTTACGAGGCAGCCAATCCTGATTCGCATTCAGCACGTCATACAGGCGAACCAAAGCGTCAGTGCGAGGCACACCCACCTTGAATTGCACAGTCAGCACGGCCACGCCGGGACGGGCCACCGAGTAGGTGTGCTCGATGTCCGCGATCTGCGACAGCACTTGCTCGGCCGGGCGCGCAATCATGTTCTGCACGTCGGTGCTGGAGGCCCCGGGGAAGGGAATCAGCACGTTGGCCATGGTCACGTTGATCTGCGGTTCTTCCTCACGCGGGGTAACCAACACAGCGAACAGACCCAGCAGCATGGCCACGATGGCCAGCAGCGGTGTCAAGGCGTTGTCCTGGAAAGCACGGGCCAGGCGCCCGGATACACCCAAGGTACTCATTGCGCTTGCGGGGTGGCGCCAGCCAGACCCGCCCTCACGGCATCGGTTGCAACACGGTCACCGGCTTTGACGCCAGACCAGATCGTCACAGGGGCACTGCCCGAAGAAGGGCCAGTGCGCACGGCTTGCAGCACGAAGCGGCCATCGCGCACCACATAGACGGCGCTCAATTCACCGCGGCGCATCACAGCGGAGGCGGGCACCGTCAGCGGTTGGCCGGCAGCGGCGTTGCCCGCCGTCACACCACTCCAGCGCACCCGCACTGTTTGGCCGGGTAGAAGGCCGGAGGCTTGCTTGGGCAGATCGAGACGCCATTCCACGGTTTGTGCAACCGGATCGGTGCCGGGCAAGGGGGTGATCTTGCTTGGGGTCAGCACACCTTGGGGGGTATCGACCGCGATTTGAGTCGCGCGCTTGAGGGCATCAGACTGAGAGGCAGGCACCTGCACCACGACCCGCATGGCATGTGGCGCGTACAAGGACAGCACGGGGCGACCAGGGCCAGCCAAATCGCCCACTTCTGCCAGGGTCGACAACACCACGCCATCAAAGGGGGCAGAGACCTGGGTATAGCCCTTGGCCAGGGCGGCCTGATTGCGACCGGCCTGCGCGGCGGCCACCCCAGCCTGGGCAGCCTTCCACTGGGCTTGGGCCGCATCCAGGGCTGCGGCGCTGATGAAGCCCTGGGCTTTCAGCGACTGGCTGCGCTCCCACTGCAGGCGGGCATTTTCCAGTTGGGCCTGGGTCTGAGCGACCTCGGCTTGGCGCATATCGAGTGCAGCCTGGGTGTCTCGGCTGTCAATTCGCATCAGCGGCTGGCCGGCCTTCACGCTGTCGCCCGCCTTGACCAGGCGTTCCACGATGTTGCCGGGTACCTGAGCGGCCACCGTGCTCTGGCGAAGCGCCTCAATCACGCCGTCAAATTGAACGGCTCCACCAGCTTGCGCAGCAGCCAGCGTCAGGGTCGGAACAGCCTGCGATGCAACGCCACCTTGGGCGGTCTGCGCCCAGGTGGTTTGAGCAATCAATAAGGCGGCCGTGATTGCCGCGAGCTTGTGTGCCATGTCACATCCCTCAATCTTGGATACGGTGGGGAGTATACATATACCGGGTGGGGTATGCAAGTTGCACCTCCGACGCTGCCGATTTTGATGACTGAGTCAGCCCGGAATCAAGACGCTCTCGGATGGTTTGTTGGGGTTGTAGTACACCTTAACCCTGGCCCCAACGGGAAATGGGGTCAGCTCGGCCTCGGCCTGATCCCGCGAAAAGTGATGCAGTCCGAAGGCACGTAGCCGGTTGCCGGTGTAGGTTTGTCCATTCACCGTGTAGCGGTAGTGCACCTCGGTGTACCACTCATGCGTTGAGACCCCTCGGTCGCCCCCGGTTTCGTTTTGTGCAAACACCCGGGTCGACACCATTTCGCCTTCCACGTAAGGCCATTCGGGGCTGGCCTGTCGAATCTGCCAGGCGCGCCATGCCAGCACACCAAAAAACACCACAAAGGCGATCAACAGGTATTTGCCCAGGTCTTCAAACATGGCGAATGGCATCGGGGAGGGGGGAATTGCGCGAAGATGTCGGTCTGTTCAAGATAAAGCACAAGTCCCGTTTTCTCCATGCCTTCTCAAGATTTTGCGCACAGTCCTTTCTACGCACACCTCTCGCGCTTGCGTTTCATCAAACGCTGGGGGCTCATGCGCAACGCCGTGGAAGAAGACGTGGCCCAGCACAGCTGGGAAGTCGCGGTGCTGGCGCATGCCCTGGCCGTGATCAGCCGCGACGTTCTGGGGCAGGCTGTAGACCCGCAGGCAGTGGCTACCAAGGCCCTGTTTCACGATGCGTCTGAGGCGATCACGGGTGATCTGCCTACCCCCGTGAAGTATTCGCCGGCCATGCGCCATGCCACGGCCCACCTGGAAGACGAAGTCAGCCAGGAAATGGTGGGCCTGTTGCCTCCGGCCTTGCGGCCAGCCCTGTCGGGGTTGATTGACCACCACGAATGGCCCGAACATGAGGCGCGTTTGGTCAAGTCGGCCGATCGTTTGGCAGCCTGGCTCAAATGCCGGGCGGAACTGCGCTATGGCAACCTAGAGTTCGAACAGGCCGAGCAGCAGGTCAAAGGCAAGATCGAGCAGCACATGACGCCAGAGGTTGAATATTTCCTGAAAACCTTTGGCCCGGCCTATGACCTGACCCTCGACTCCCTCATGCAGGGAGAGGCCTGATGCGATCCAGCGGGGCACGGTGATGGCGCGTTGGCCCGACTTGGCTCTGGGGCGCCCTACCGGACGGGACGTGCTGGCGGGCCTGTCGCTCGCCGGTTTGCTGCTGCCCGAGGCTGTGGCCTATGCCGGGCTGGGCAATATGCCTCCTCAGGCTGGCATCGTGGCCTTGTTCGTGGGGCTGCTGGCTTATGGTCTGCTGGGGTGCAGCCGCTTTGCCATCGTGTCGGCCACGTCGTCATCGGCGGCGCTGCTGGCGGCAGCCGTGGGCTCCATGTCCTTGGGCCATATTGATTGGCGGGTGTCCTTGTCTGCGGGGCTGGTTGGGGTGGCCGGGGGCTTGTTTTTGCTCGGTGCCGTGGCGCGCCTCGGGGCGGCCTCGGCCTTCGTGGCCAAGCCGGTGGTCAAGGGCTATACCTTTGGGTTGGCCCTGCTCATCATCATTCGCCAGTTGCCCGGCGTGCTGTCGGTTCACACGGTGGGCAGCGACCCGGTGGGCGTGCTGTCGCAGATCTGGGCGGAAAGGGGACATTGGCATGGCCCCAGCTTTCTGGTTGGGGCGCTGGCTTTGACAGCCCTGTTCACGTTGTCTCGCCATTTGCGGTGGCTGCCTGCTGGACTGGTGGTCATGGCGGCAGGCATTGCAGCCCAGGAATGGATGCCCCTGGCGGCTCGGGGCGTGCCGGCGGTGGGCAATATTGCCTTTGACCATGTGTCTCCAAGGGTGCCGGTATTGGACTGGGGACTGTGGCTACGTGTGGGGGAACTGGCTTTTGCCATGGTTCTGGTTTTGTATGCCGAGTCTTATAGCTCCATTCGCAGCCTGGCGTTGCGGCACGGCGACCCGATTCGCCCTGATCGCGATCTGTTCGCCTTGGGCGTGGCCAATGTGCTCAGTGGTTTGCTGCAGGGCATGCCGGTGGGGGCCGGGTACTCGGCCAGTGCAGCCAACGAAGCCGTGGGTGCGCGCACCCGTTGGGCGGGGTTGATGGCCGCCGCCGCCGTGGGCATCATGGTGGCGGTTTTCCTGCCTTGGGTGGCCAGTACCCCCGTGCCCGTGCTGGCTGCTGTGGTCATCTGGGCAGTCAGCCATACTCTGCGGTGGGACACGCTGGCGCCGTACTTTGCCTGGCAGCGCGACCGCCTTCTGGTCTGCGCTGCCGTGTTGGCTGTGCTGATTTTGGGTGTGCTTGATGGCTTGCTGCTGGCCATCGGCATCAGCCTGTTTCTGACGCTGAAAGGGCTGACCGAAGCCCGCATTGCGGTGTTGGGGCGCCTCAAGGACAGCCACGATTTCATCGATCTGGCCTTGTACCCTCATGCCAAGGTCGAACCAGACATTCTGGTCGTGCGCCCCGAAGCACCCATGTTTTTCTGGAATGCCGAACGATTGATGGTGTTGTTGCAGCGCACCCTGGCCCAACATGGAGCGGCGGTGAAGGTGGTGGTGCTCAGCCTTGAGGAGAGCCCCGACCTGGATGGCTCCTGCATTGAAGCGCTGCGCGAATTCAGCCAGCAGTTACAACGATCAGGCCAGCACTTGATTGTGGCCAGGCTGAAAAGCAAGGCTTACGCTGTGCTGCAGCGGGCGCACCTACCTGGTGTCACCCTGACCGTGCTGAGCATTGACGAAGCCGTGACGCTGGCCCGCAGGCAAACAGCTTAGTCGCCGCCACCCATGGTTTCCGTTACGGTGAAGGCCGCTTCTGCGTTTTTCTTCAGCGCCCCGACCGTGCACTCCTTGGGCTTGGGGCATTCCAATGGGATGCCTTCCAGCCCGGCTTCACTGAGCTGACCCATGATGTTGCCACCCAAAAAGGCAGCCCCCACCTTGGTATCAGGCGTGCAGGTCAGCACTGGGCGCTTCACATACAAACGACCTGTTCGCGGGTTGTAGGCCGAGTCACCCTCGATCATGCAACCAGCCAAGCGGCCAATCGGGGTATCGGCATCGGCTGGGTCTTCTGGGTTGGCCACACGGAACTTCACCCGCTTTTGGTCACCCGCCTTGAAGGCCTGGCCATCGATCGACTTCAGCGGCAACTGCGCCCCTGCCTGGACAACGGCGTGCGCCGACATGGACAGGACGACGCCAGTCAGCAGCACAACGCACTTGGCCTGAAACGCGCGGGTCATGGTCATTTCCTCCGGGGTGGATCGATCGATGGGTCATCGCAAGGTGAGGAAAAATACCATGTTGCCCCCGGCGAGGGGGGATGGGGTTGCCCCTCAGGTGGGGGCAATCACCCCGGCTTGAGGGGGCGTTCAGACCCGTTTTGGGGCGAGGTGGGCACTTCACAATGCCTTGTTTGGTTTGTAAGGCATGCCTTACAAAACCGAGGTGGGTGTGAGCTAGTGGCGGATTTCGCCCTTCGCGATGTTTGGGCGGTCTTGGCCTTTTTAAAATGAAAAAAGCGCCAAACGTCCCCAGCGGGGAGAGGAGGCATCATGGAAGCCGAATTCGTTCAAGCCGACCCAGGCTCTGACAGTCAAGTGCCCCAAGATGACATGGCTGCGCTTCTCCGGCGGGTCGATAGATTGACCGCGCAAGTGCAGGCGTTGAGCAAAATGGCCCGGGTTGCGCAAAATCTCGATAGCGCGTTGGTCGTTACCGATGCGCAGGCCCGAGTGGAGTGGATCAACCCCAGCTATACGCGGCTCACGGGGTATTCGCTTGAGGACATGCGGGGCATAAATTCGGGCCATCTTCTTCAAACTCAAGAAACGGATCCATCCACGGCGGCCTATATGAAAGAGCAGATCGCTCTGGGCCTGCCGTTCAACGCAGAAATCCTCAACCGTCGAAAAGACGGTGTCACCTATTGGGCCAGCATTGAAGCGAAGCCCTTGTTCGGTGACGATGGCCAGATCGAGTGTTACATGGCCATCGAGCGCGACGTCACAGTCAAGCGTCGAACCGAGGTGAGGCTTCAGCTTCATCACGATGTGTTGCAGCTTCTGTCCGACGCGTGCGACATCGGGACGCTTTTGCCGGGCCTGCTCAAATTGCTCGCCAACTACCTGGCTTGGCCGGTTGCCATTGCCTGGGAGGTCAAATCCAAGCGCTGGGTAGGTGACACCCATTTGCGCCACGCCGCCATTTGGTCTTCCAACGAGGTGCGGTATGCAGGCTACTTGACAGCCAGCGAGCGGGCGGTTCTGAGCAAGGGGGAAGATTTGCTAGGACAGGTGTGGGAGAACAAAAAGACAAGGTTTACCCACGATCTGATGCGAGTCCCAGACAGGCATCGCGCATTGGTGGCGGAAAAGGAAGGCTTGCAAAGCAGCTTGGTGCTGCCGGTGCTGTCGGGCGACAGGGTGACCTATCTGCTTGAATTTGTCGGGCCCCGCACCGATCCCCTTGACCGCGAGTTACTGGTATTTCTTGAAAATGTCTGCCTGCAGGTGTCTCACTTCATTGACCGCAAGCGCGATGAGTTGAGGGTGCGGCAGTTCATGACAGAGTTTGATTCGCTATTCAAGTTGTCGCCAGACGGGTTCGTTGTCTTCAATTCAGAGGGTGTCCGTTCTTACGGCAACCCGGCCTTCTATACCATGACGGGGCTGACGCGAGAGCGCCTGGACGGGGTCACCGAGGTCGACTTTGATCACATTCTTGCCAGTCTGTGTGCGCCCGAAAGACGCCCTCTGACCCTCTCTGCCGTAGCCGCGTCTGGAGAAAGCGATCGGTTTGAGCTGGTGTTGCCCAAACCGTCTGTTTTGCAACGATCCGTGAAGGACATGTTCGATTCCATGGGACGCTTCATTGGTCGAGCGGTCTACCTGCGCGACATCACGCGCGAGATGGAAGTCGATCACATGAAGAGTGAGTTCCTGTCGACTGCTGCCCACGAGTTGCGAACGCCCATGGTCAGTGTGCACGGCTTTACCGAACTGCTGCTGAAACGCAAGTTTTCCGAGGAGAAACGACAGGATATTTACGAAACCATTCACCGCCAGTCGCAACTCCTGGTCAGCATGGTGAGCGAGTTGCTTGATCTGGCCCGCATCGAAGCACGAGCCGGCAAAGACCTGCACATTCGCCCGATGGATGTGGCGTCGATCATCGAACGTGCCATCAACTCATTGCTGTTTCCTGGTGACAAGAGGCGGGTTGATGTGCAGGTGGCCGCCGGCTTGCCACATGTCTTTGCCGACGAGGACCACCTCGTTCGAGCCTTGACCAACATTTTGTCCAACGCCTACAAATATTCGCCCAAGGGCGGCACCATTCGACTTGATGTGGTCGAACGCGGGCTCGACATGGGGCCCCAAATCGGCATCAGGGTCACCGACCAGGGCATAGGAATGACGCCTGAGCAACTGGCTCGCGTTTGTGAGCGCTTCTACCGGGCAGATCCTTCGGGCAACATTCCTGGCACCGGCTTGGGCATGGCTCTGGTCAAAGAAATCATGAGCCTCCTGGGGGGCGAAGTAGAAATGCGCAGTGAATTGAACCAGGGCACTGAAGTGACGCTGTGGTTGCGCGTGGTCACCGACACATATCGGGCATAAGTCACTCTTTGGTTTGTTGGCAGTAAGCGTGAATTTGCAAAAAGTGATATCAATGTATCAACTGCTCTGATTGATCCCCGATCTGAAAGGGGGAGTCAAATGAACCCCATCATGCAAGACCTTCTGGAGCGAGTCGAAGACGGACTCGTTTGGGCTAATGCCGATGGGAAGATCACTCTTGCAAACCAGAAGGCTCAGACTTTTGCCGGGCTCAAAGTGGGCGACACCCTGCCTGATAGCCCCCTGGCGCGCGCTGTTGCCGTCATCGCGTCAGGCAAGCTCGACCGGCACTTGCAGTTGGAGTTCGAACCCCAGTTTGGCACCAAACAACTATTGCTTGCCCAAGTGGGGCCGGGCATGGCCGCAGGAGAGGCATGGGTCTACTTCAAGCCACCGCCAGCCTATGGTGAGGCTTTGGCTCTGCAGAATTTGATGACTGTCGTGCGGACGGATCTAGTGCAACCTCTGGCGCGTTTTTCATCTGCCATGAAGAGTGCCATGGAGGGTGAGAACCCCGATGGCTTCAAGAAGGCCCTTGAAAGCGTGACCGAGGTGACCGACACGGTGACCCGCCTCGTAGACCTAGCCTCCATCTGGGAAAGCGAAGACTTGCTGGCCCACGATCGCTTGGAGGTCTGGCCCTTGCTCAACGAGTGTTGGCTCAGGCAAGAGTCTCACGCCATCAGTAAAAAGCTCACCGTTCGCCTCATCAACCGCGTGGACGATGTAGACCTGCCTGTTGTGTACTCCAGCCACTTTTGGTTGGCTCGGGTCATCAACGAAAGTCTGTGGACTGCCATCAAGGCGGTACCCAATGGCGGCACGCTGGACATCGAACTGCGCCAGATGGGGCCTCGTATCCTCATCGTGTTCAAGAACAGCGGCATGTGGCCTGCAAGAGCCAGTGACGCTACTTTGTTGTCTGACCCCAATGGCCAGCCCCCTGTTCAGGGCAAAACAGAGACTGTTAAACCGCCGCCGCCCCCAAATGCAAAAGACCTGATCGGCTTTCATCTGTGCCAGCGCATCTTGAGTCTTCATGGCGGGCAACTGCATGAAGACGAGGAAGATGGGCTGCGCAATTTCGTGATTGATCTGCCAACAGGGGCACCGTATCACGCAGAAGACGCGGCCCTGGATGCCGCACAAGCTCAGCGCTACGCGGCTGACCTTGCCCTGCTGATGGCTCGTCGTCGTCAAAAGACGGGCTGACTTTGAAAGGAGATGCCATCATGAAACGCATCTTGATCACCGAAGACCAGCCTGACATCCGCAAGCTGATCCACATGACGCTGGAGTTCGAAGACTACGAAATCCGCGAAGCGCCAGATGGCACAGAGGGGCTGCGCATCGTGCGGGAATTTCACCCCGATCTGGTGTTGCTTGACATCATGATGCCAGGCGAACTGGATGGCCTCCAAGTGTGCAGGCGCATCAAGTCAGATCCGCAACTTAGCCATATACGAGTGATCTTGCTGACCGCTCGCGGGCAGGTTGCCGACAAGCTTGCAGGCAAAGACGCCGGAGCCGATGGCTACCTGATCAAGCCCTTCAGCCCGCTCGAGCTCATTGAAACACTCGAAAACATGCTGGCGTCGGCTTAGTCCAGGCCTTAGCCCAGGATCTTGTTCAGCGCACCTTCCAGGTTGGCCACAGTGCGGTCAACGTTGTGCCACTTGTCCAAGCCGAACAGACCCACGCGGAAGGTCTTGAAGTCAGCCGGTTCGTCGCAGCGCAGCGGCACGCCTGCAGCAGCCTGCAAGCCCTGTGCAATGAACGACTTGCCGGTGTGCATGCCGTCGTCGTCGGTATAGCTCACCACCACACCAGGGGCCTGGAAGCCCTCTGCAGCCACGCTGCGAATGCCCTTGCTGGCCATCAAGGCCCGCACACGGCGGCCTAGTTCCCACTGCTCCTGGCGCACCTTGTCAAAGCCATATTCACGCGTCTCCAGCATCATCTGGCAGGTTCGCGCAATGGTCTCGGTGGGCAAGGTGGCGTGATACGCATGGCTGCCACCCTCGTAGGTTTCCATGATCTGCAGCCACTTTTTCAGATCGGCCGCAAAGCTGGTGCTGGTAGTCTGTTCAATGGCAGTGCGTGCGCGTTCAGACAGCAGCACAAAAGCACAGCCGGGCGAACCGCTCCAGCCCTTTTGCGGCGCGCTGATCAGCACATCCACTCCGGTGGCTTGCATGTCAACCCACACCGCGCCCGAGGCCACGCAATCCAGCACAAACAGCCCGCCCACCTCGTGAACCGCATCGGCCACGGCTTTCAGATAGTCGTCAGGCAAGATGATGCCCGAGGCGGTTTCCACATGCGGTGCGAACACCAAATCTGGACGCTTGGCGCGAATGGTGGCCACCACCTCGTCAATCGGGGCCGGGGCGAAGGCTTGCTGGCGGCCTTCTGCAATGGGGCGTGCCTTCAACACCGTTTCTTCCGATGGAATGTGCCCCATCTCGAAGATTTGCGACCAGCGGAAGCTGAACCAGCCATTGCGAATGACCAAGGCCTTCTTGCCCGTTGCGAACTGGCGCGCAACTGCTTCCATGCCAAACGTACCGCCGCCGGGAACCAGCGCCACAGAACGTGCGTGGTAAACCTCTTTCAGCACGCCTGACAGATCACGCATGATGCGTTGAAATTTCTGTGACATCTGATTGAGAGAACGGTCCGTGAAAACAACCGAGTATTCAAGCAGGCCGTCGGGATCGACATCAGGCAGCAGGCCGGGCATGGGTTTTCCTCATTGGCAATGAAATCGTGTTATTCCAGCTTAGCACTGGCCTGTGAAGGAAGCGTTGCAGATCCGCCTGTCTGACGGGGAGGACTTACACCAAGCCATGGCTGCCTTCGAGCATTAGTAGCGAAACAAACCTTCGTATTAAACCAAGGGTGGTTTCGGTTGAAGTGGGGGTCAGTTAAGCCTTATGCTCAGCCTTGTTTGACTCTCTCGCGGAACCCATGTCAGTTCAGCCTATTCATGCCGTGGTCACTGCGACGGACATGTCGGCGTTCGTGCTGGGCCTGCTGGCCGTCATGTTTGGGGCAGTGTGGTGGCGCGACCGAGAGCGTGGCCTCAACTGGTTGGCTCTGAGCTTTGGGCTCATGGCTGCCGTGTTCGCCACCAACGAGTTGCACATCCCCACGGGCCCTTATGTCACGGCTCGACTTTGGTCCGGCGTCATCCTGTGCGCCATCATGTTGATGGCCTTGGGGGTGTTTGACTATCTGTACACCGGGCCACGGCGGCGGTGGCGCTACTTGGTGGCCATGCTCTTGCCCAGTGTGCTTTTGATCGGGGCTTACACCGCCAACATCCCGGTTTTGCGCACCCATGCCAATCTGATTGGCACCATTCCATTCATTGGCTGCACGGTGATGGCGTTTGCCATGGCCGAAGTAGAGAAGGGGGCCGGGCACAGACTGGTGGGCATGGCGCTGCTGTCGATCCCGGCCGTCAGTGTGGTCAGCTACGCCTTGGGCATTGACGCTGCAGTCATTCGCTACTTCGGGGCCTTTCCCCTCATATTTTTTGGGCTGACCCTGTTCACCACCAGCTTGCTGCGCAAGCGCCGTGCCCTGCGTGCAGAAATTGCCTTGCGTACAAATGCCGAAGCCGAGCTGACCAAGCTGAACCAGTCGCTCGAAGACCAAGTGGCCCAACGCACAGCAGACCTGCAGCACCTGGTGGCGGGCTTGGAAAGTTTCAACCGCAACGTGTCGCACGATTTGCGAGGACCGTTGGGCGGCATTGCGGGCATGTCGCGCATGGCCCTGACTGCCTTGGAGAGCGGCGATGATCGACTGGCTCGCAAAGCCTTGCCATTGATTGCCGACCAGGCAGACACCTCGGCCAAGCTGGTCAATGCCTTGCTGGCACTCGCCCATGTCAGCGATGACCGCATCGAGTGCCGAGAAACCGATCTGCACGAGCTCGCAGACCAGGCCGTCAAGCAACTGACCATGGGGGGCGCCAGGGCTGATGCCACCCAAATTACCGTGCAAGCCATGCCCACCGCCTATGCAGACCCCAACTTGCTGCTGCCTGCCATGGTCAATCTGATTGGCAATGCGCGCAAATTCAGCCAAGGGGTGGCACACCCGCAGATTGAAGTGGGCGCGCAAGATGGCGTCGATGAAGTCACCGTGTACGTGCGCGACAACGGGGTGGGGTTTCAGGAAAGTGCGGCAGCCCGCATGTTCGAGCCCTTTGTGCGCCTGCAGCCCAGCCAGTTTGAAGGCACGGGCATTGGCTTGAGCATCGTCAGGCGTGCCGTAGAGCGGCACCACGGTCGCGTCTGGGCCAAGTCTCAACCTGGGGCTGGGGCCACGTTCTATTTCACCTTGCCCAAGGGGGCGGCGGGGCAGGCGATGGCTGCCAGTCATTGAGGCACAAAGGGAACCAAAAAGAAACCCAAAAGCAAAAAGCCCCGTACTTTCGTACGAGGCTTTGCTGATTTGGCTCCCCGACCTGGGCTCGAACCAGGGACCTACGGATTAACAGTATGCGGGAACTGGTGTTTATCGACATTTCCTTGTGTTGATGGTCTGAACGCGATGTGCGGTTAACCTATGAAAAACAACAACATAGGTCGATTACAAGGGTCCGGTGGTCGTTGACCCGCGTTGATTGATTGCTATAAAATCTGCTTACATGGCGCTTACATGGTCCCAAAATGGGCGGGCGCCACCCCTAACCAGACCCGACACCGGGGGGTGTTGCAGATGGCAAAGCAGAGATTCACCGCAGCTCGCCTTGAGGCGTTCACATGCCCCGAGGGCAAGGCTCAAGCCTTCCTGTGGGATGCCATGGCGCCCGGACTGGGCTACCGCGTAACCGCGAACGGTTCCCGTGCCTTCATCTTTCAAGGCCGACTTGATGGGCAAGCCTTGCGCATGACTGTGGGCGACCCGCGAAGCTGGGCCATCGACAAGGCGCAGGCAGAGGCCCGACGCCTTCAAGGCTTGATTGACCAGGGCAAGGACCCCCGCCAAGAAAAAGCCGCGACCATTGCAGCCGACCAGGCAGAGCGCGCAGCTGTGAAGCTGGACAAGCAACGCATGGATGTATCCGGGCTGGCGGCATGGGCTGACTACTGCAAGGCCCGCCGCAACGCCTGGAGCGAGCGCAACCATGCCGACCATTTGGCATATGCATCACCTGGGGGTGAAAAGCGCAAGCGCGCCAAGGGCGACACCATCCCCGGCCCTCTGTATGCCCTGCTGAATCGCCCCTTGGCGCAAATTGACAGTGAGGTCGTGCGCCTGTGGGTGGAGCGTGAAAGCAAGACCCGCCCGGCCCGTGCCCTGCTGGGGTTCCGACTGCTGCGCGCTTTCATCAACTGGTGCGCCGAGGATGAGGCTTACGCGCCCTTGGTGCAGGCCGACGCCTGCAAGCCCAAGAAAACCCGCCAAGCCTTGCCCAAGGTGGCTGCAAAGGATGATTGCTTGCAGCGCGAACAATTGGCCCTGTGGTTTGGTGAGGTCCGTAAACAGTCAAACCCGGTAATTGCCGCTTACCTGCAAGCCCTGCTGCTGACGGGTGCCCGCCGCGAGGAGTTGCTTGGCCTGCAATGGTCTGACGTCGATTTTCAGTGGCAGACCCTCACCATCCGCGACAAGGTGGAAGGCGAAAGAACCATCCCGCTTACTCCGTTCGTGGCGCAGATGCTGGCCACACTGCCGCGCCGCAAGTTGCACAACGGCAAGGCTAACCCGTGGGTGTTTTCAAGCCCTCAGGCGGCAAATGGACGTCTTCAAGACCCGCGCATCAATCACAACAAGGCATTGAAGGCCGCTGGCCTGCCGCACCTGACGCTGCATGGTCTTCGCCGCTCCTTTGGCACTCTGGCTGAGTGGTGCGAGGTGCCTGTGGGCATCGTGGCGCAGATTCAGGGCCACAAACCTAGCGCCATTGCCGAGAAGCATTACAGAGTGCGCCCCATCGACCTGCTGCGCCAGTGGCATACCAAGATTGAAGCCTGGATGCTGGAGCAAGCCGGGATTGATTTCAAGGCAGACCAACCCAAGGGCCTGCACGTCGTATCCGCCGCCTGACGGACTCAGGCAAATAGCGGGGCCGGGCAGTGTCGTTACCACTGGCCAACCCCTGACCACACCGCACAACCAGAAAGGACCGTGCAACATGGCTACCACCACTCTAACGGTTTCATCCCGCAAGCCCAATCTTCTGGATGCTTGCAACGAAGCGAGCATTCTGGCTTCCAAATTGAACGCTTTGCTGGCTATGACGTATGGTGAACAGGGCGAATCATTCAGGAATATGAATGACGCCATTCAAGATGAATACATGTGGGCCTGCTCTGATATGGCCACCGACCTCAGAGAACTTGTTGGCAAACTCAATGAGTTGAACTGCGAGCATTTCAAGCAATCGGCATCTGCATAATGTTTTGACGCCCCAGCTAGGCCCGGCCCGCAAGCCTGACCGAAAACCACGGCCCCCGACGTGGCCCGCTGGGGCTTCTTCTTTCGGGGATGCACGGGGGTGCATGTGGACGAGAAGCGTAGAACCGCGCCGGATTGGCTGTATTGGCACGCCGGTTACCTGGCCACACCAGATGAATGTGTTTGTCTGTCGTTGGATACTGAGCCATGCCCAACGGACGGGGTTGCATTTGAGGCAACGCCCCAACCGGCCCCAAAACTGCCAGCCAAGCACGACGGCGCGTGGGCCGCACCAATCGTCGTTGGCGGCATGGATGATGGGCGGTGGAGCGCTCAACTTAGGCACGACCTAAGAGACCAAGAGGCACGGAGCACGCTCAACGGCCTAGAGCTTGAGGCAAACAAGCGGCTCCTGATGCTGCGCAAACACCTGCGAGCACAGCACTCCGACCTCCAGCCACTCCAAGGCGAAGACGGGCGCGTGAGGATTCGTCTATACAACTTTGCAAAATGGGCGAATAAGGCGGGATGGGTGCTCCCGCATGAGCTCACGTTAGATGACCTTCGCCCTTCTTCGGCAACACCGCGAGAGCCAGAGCGGGGCCAACAACGCCCCGAAGCTGACAAGCCTCCCGAGAGTGTTATTCATCGAACCAAGGGGGGGCGCTCGCATTGGCTTGACGCCTTAATGCCACTAGCGCGAAGCGGTGCCGCGAACCCTGATGACCGCATGAGCGTATGGCATAGCCTATGTGCATTGGCCGCATCGGGTAATCCGCCTGCCCCACTTCTGGGTATGGCGGGAAAAGATATAAAGCGACTGAACGGGAGAGCTCACGTCCTGTACACGTTCGATGCTTACTGCAAGTACTGGAAGAAGCGCCACCCGCCTGACGCCGCCGCTTAACGCCGCTTATCGCCGCTTATCGCCCGAAGGATTCCTTCGGAAAGTCGGCGTGCATACCTTTCGTGTCCATGTCAAACCACATGGAGCGCGAAAATGCCCCACGCAATCAACATTGCAACACCTCCCGCCTTGGCTGAACTGTCAGGAGGCAGCGACCTACTGACGGTTGAAGGGCTAGCCACTTGGAGCCGCTGCCAGTCGCAGACCATCCGCAAGAACCTAAGCCAGCGTGGTCACTTTCACGGGCTGCGCCCGATTCGTATTGGTCGTCGCGTGATGTTTCGCGTGGCTGATGTGGCCAAGCTGGTGGAGGGCGCAGAATGAAAGACGCCCGCCCCACCGGCAAGTTCACCGGCACAGACAACCCCCGCCACCTTCGCGCAATCATGGCGCTGCTGACGCGCCCCCGCACACGCGAAGACGTAGACCGCACAGCCGGTTGCAGCAATGGCCCCGACCTCATTGCAGAGCTTCGTCGTCGCGGTCTAGATGCGCCATGCAGCAAAACCCCATGCATTGACCGCGATGGCCGCGAGGTGAAGCGGGGGGTGTACCACCTCACAGAGGACGATAAGCGCCTGATTCGCGCCTGGCTCAAACGCCGCGACCGTCAACGCAAACAAGGGGGGCAGCCATGACCTGGGCTCATGAGTTGCAAGCCCTTGCAGCGCGCCTTAGTTGCGCGGTATGGCCTGACATTGCCGCGATGAACTGCGCTCAACTGTGGGCCGTCTATGCCTTCCTGAAGGCCAAAGCGGGGGGCGGATGAGACGAGACCCCAAGCGCCGGGACTCGGGTCGGGACAGTGGGCCATTCATGATTCTTCCATGGTGCGTGCTGGACTGCCCCGCCTATCAAGCACTGTCCATGCACGCCCGCGCCCTGCTGCTAGAGATTGCCCGGCAATTTGTCCGCGACAACAACGGCAGGCTACTGGCATCGCGGGCATACATGGCGCAGCGTGGGTGGAAGTCTGCCGACATGCTCACGAAGGCAAAGCGGGAATTGCTCGAAGGCGGGTTCATCTTTGAGACTGTCAAGGGCCATCGGCCAAACCGGGCAAGCTGGTACGCCATTACCTGGCAATCGCTGGACAGGCATCCTGACTTCGACCAAGGCGCCGACAGTGCCTTCAAGCGCAGCGCCTACCTGCAAGGCGCCCCCTTGCCGATGCCAAAACCCAAGCCTTCCCGTGATGAGCTTTACCGGAAGTGGGACAAGCCCGAAAACGCGAGCCTTAGACCGCCACACGGTACAAAAGGGCCACCAATAGGACCGCCACACGGTACAGAGAGCCCGCCGCCTGTACCGCCCCACGGACCTATTAAGGCCATTTCTGACTCCCTCTCTGTACCGCCACACGGACACCATCTAGATATGCCATCTGCTGAGCGCGCAGCGTGAGCGCAGAGCCAAAGGAAAGACCATGACGACCTCGAAACAGACGTTCCCGCCCGTGACCATCGAAGTCCTGCCGAATGGCTTGCTTCGCCTTGAAGACGAAACCAACATGGAAGGTCTGATGTTCATCGAGCTTCACCCGGCGCAGGTTCAAGTGCTCGCGTCAATGGTGGGCTTCTCGATGCCTGACAAAGCCAAGCGGGCCATTGAGCGCATTCACGAGCGGATCAAAGCACTGAGCGAGCAAGCCTCAGAGCTTGAGGGGCTGCTGTACCACGCGTTGAATGTTCAAGACCTTGATGTGACGCCCGAATGGAAGGCTTGCCAGTTCATTGCCTTGAACCTTGCGCAAGTAGCGAGAGACATTGATGACCTACAAACCCCGGCCCTTGATCCTGGCCCCGAAGTGGTGAACGGTGGTGGGCAAATGACCATCCCCATGTGATTGACGCGCAGACGGGCGCCAAAACCTTGTCAATACCTTGACCTTGGGTGGCGTGACGCGTGCGCGCATACCCTAGACCGTCTCGAATTCACAAATGATTTCGTATTCAAAGGAATGTTGGCAATGAGCAGGGGCGGGAGGCGTATCGGGGCCGGGCGACCTGGGCGACGCAACAAAGTGGAGGACTGTCCAAGACTCGATGTGCGCCACCTTTTCGGCGGTGTTGCCGATTCTGAGAACGCCACAGCTACCTCTCGCGCCTTGTGGCGTCATGCGGCGCAAATCGTCGCCATTACGCGCACGGCCTGCCGGTTTGGTGGGTATAGACAATGGTTTGTGTGTCCATCGTGCAAGGGCCGGGCCGGGCTTCTGTACTTCGCTGGGGACAGCCTGGCTTGCCGGTCATGTCATGGGCTTGCATATCGGTCTCAGTCATCCGGGGCAATGGCCAAGGCTTTTGCGCGTATGTTTCGACACGCGAACAAGCTGGGGCCTGATTTCACCCGCCCGACGGGTATGCACGCACAAACGTACCTGGACACCCTCATTCGTGCGCATGATGCTTTTGCCTTCGCGTCATCAATCGTTGATAGGCACATGACGAATGTCTCTAGTGAGCTTGAGAGGCTCGGGCTGCTAGAGGCAGGCGCTAAGGGATAACCGAGGTTCCTAGCATTTGGCGAATGTCATGCACGCCCAACGACACAGCCCAAGATTGCGAGCTGGACGACGAGCCGCCACCGGTTCATAGAGTTGTTCCTGCGCACGGCCAGCCAATACCGGCAACATCGGGATTCGTGTCAGTTTTTGACATGGCGGCAATGTCAGTACACATGCCTCCGCGACGGGCTTCTGATTCGAGCGAGCCACATCATGAGAGCGAGCCGCCCCGGATTCAGGATGCAATCCATCTGGCCATCGAGCGTGAAGTGGGCCGGGTCAGAGTTAGGCGGGTTCACTACCTAGAGACGCGGGAGTGGATTGAGCAGGAAGCCGCACGCCGTGCGCGTCAGAAGCCGCCAAAGCCGACAGCCAAAGTCAAAACCAGGAGCCGCAAGCTACTTGAAATGGTGGGGTGAGCCGCACTCATGCTTGTTGAGCAAAAGTGCTTACAAGGCGCTTACATGAGAGGGAACGGCGAAAAGCAAAAAGCCACCGCTAGGGTGGCTTCTGCTGCTAAGTGCTTGTCGCATCTAGCTTTTTTTTGGCTCCCCGACCTGGGCTCGAACCAGGGACCTACGGATTAACAGTCCGGCGCTCTACCGACTGAGCTATCGGGGAATATGTCGGTTCAGTTGTTGACTGCTTCGTTTGTTTCGTTGCTGTCGTCAACCGAGAACGTAACTATAGCATCATTTTCTGTTTTGGTTCAAGCCCCTCATGCTTTTTGCGGGCTGTGGGGCAAATCAAACAGTCATCAAAAGTCAACCAGTACCGATGCGGTCAAAGTGCGTGGTGCCAGCGGCAGCAGGTACACGTGGCCGAACTGATAAGGGGTGGAGCGCCATGCGCGTTCGTCGGTCACGTTCTGCACGCCGGCTTGCCACACCACGGCTTGGTTGCCCAGGCGTTGGGTGTAGCGCATGCCCACATCCAGTTGCGACCACGAGGGCACATGCTGGCTGTTGTCGGGTGTGACCATGCGGCGGCCTTCGTGAATGATGGCTGCTTGCGTGCTCAGGCCGGGAATGCTTTCCAGTCGGTAGGCGGCCGAAACCTTCACAGTGTGGTCAGGCACGTTGGTGGGGCGCAGACCATTGATGGTGGTGTCAGCGCTGCCGCGGCGTTTGGCGTCGAGCACCATGCCGCTGAGGTCCAGGGTCCAGCGGCCCAAGGTAGAGCGCATCATGCCTTCCACGCCTTGGTGCAGACTGTCGCCATCTACCTGGTACACGCTGCCAACGCCATTGGTTTCTGGCTTTTGTGTGCGGAACCAGTTCAGGCCCCAAACAGTGTGAGGGCACTGCCCTTTAAGGCCCACTTCCAGTTGGCGTGTGCGCTGGGCGCGCAAGGGCTGTCCGGAGTTGTCGTATGGGGCGCCGTAGGGTGTGGGGGCCACGAGGGCCTGCACGCCTTCGCCCCAGCTGGCATACACCTGTTGCATAGGAGCAAACTGGTAGCCGGTGGCCAGCCAGGGTGTGGTGAAGGCTTGGCGCAGGGGTTGCGATGGGTCGGAACCGTCAGACTGAAAGCCTGTGCGGTTCAGCTTGGTGTGGCGCACCCCCAGCCACGAAGTCCAGTCGGCACTCCATTGAATGGCATCGCGCGCATACCACTCAGTTGCGCCTTCACGGCGGTTGCCCATGGCTGAATCACGGGTCGTGCCATTGCCTTCGTCGATCATGGTCAGGCCATCGACTGTGCCGGTTCCCACGCCGTTGTAGGCCGCCGACGCCGCAGAAACGGTCTGGAAGCTACGCGTGACACCCAATGAGAGTTGATGCCGGAAGCCACCCCATTGCGCGGTGCCGTCCACATGACTGTCCAGCGACTGCACCTTGCGCACTTCGTTTTCGCTTCGGTAGTCGTACAGGTCGAAGCTGCCGTCAGAGCAATAGGCGGCGTAGTTGTTCTCGGCGTAGCAGCCATAGGGAAACGCGATGCGGTCTTGGGTGACCAGGCGCTGGTAGCCGTAAGTGGTTTGCCAGCGCCAGTCGCCGTTGAGTTGCTGGTTCAGGCGCAGGGTGCCCACTTGCCCCTGAAACACCACAGGCAGGCTCCACGGCTGGTTGTTGAGGTTGGTGCGTGGGTCAACGCTATTGGCTTTGGGTAGGGTGTTGCCCAGCATGCTGAAGC
Source organism: uncultured Aquabacterium sp. (assembly GCA_964453105.1). Taxonomy (GTDB): domain Bacteria; phylum Pseudomonadota; class Gammaproteobacteria; order Burkholderiales; family Burkholderiaceae_C; genus Aquabacterium. The sequence goes on from CAYVOP010000043.1 coordinate 21,552, forward strand.
CAGGCACGCTGGGTTGCGCCACGCGGCTGTGTTCAATCTCGGCTTCCAGTGTGGTGTCAGCGCTCAGGCGCCAATCGGTGGCGGCCGAGAGCAGGTGGCGTTGGCCTTGTGCGTCGCGCACTTCTGGGTTCAAGCGTTCGTGTGCGGCGTTGATGCGCAAGCCAAACTGCTGGTTGTCGCCAAAGCGGTCAGACAGGTCGGTGGCCAGTTTGAAGCTGCGTGCGCTGGTCCATGCCACTTCCGCAGAACGCACGCGGCCTTCAGGGCGTTTGACGACCAGGTTCACCAGTCCGCCCGGGGCGCTGATGCCCGCTTGGATGCCGCTGGTGCCTTTGAAGAGTTCGAGGCTAGATTTGTTGTCGAGCGGAATGCGGGTTTCGGCGTTGTAAGGCAGGCCTTCGCGACGGTAGCTGTAAGCGCCTTCCAGGGCAAAACCGCGAACGGTCAGGTCATCCCAATAGCCCGTGGTGTTGTAGCCACCGCTGACGCTGCCATCCAACTTGGCCAGCTCTGACACGCGTGTGATGCCAGCCTCTTGCAGGGCCTGTTCGCTGAAGCTGACGGACTGGGCGGGTACTTGCCAACCTGGGGTAGCCCCGAAGCCCGCGATGCTGGCTTGCGTGCTCTTGTTCGGCTGCGCCTGCACCGAAACGGCGGGCAGGGTCGCGGCTTCTTGGGCGGCTGCCCAGTCAGGCAGCGCAACGGCGGCCAAAGCGCAGACCAATGGCGTCAGTTGAAAACGTGGAT
>CAYVOP010000044.1:0-22262 GCA_964453105.1 uncultured Aquabacterium sp.
CGCACTTCAGCTTCACAGCCAGAAACATCAGGCCACCAAGCACATCAACAACTAGCTGAGCAAATCCCCTCGGGCCTCAAGAGGAAGATTTCAATTTGCTTTTGATGTTTAATCACTTCTGCGACTGAGCTCTTCCGTCAAAGCAAAAACGGTATACATGACATTCGCCCGGAACCTTCATAGCCATCGCCTATAGAAACAGAACCTTGTGAGGTTCATTGAATTCCTGCATCAACGCTCTCCGCTTCAGATCCAGATAGCACTCGATCAAAAAACACATGGCCCGCCTCAAAAAAATAGGCCTTGCAATAATTATCGCGACAGCGATAGTAATCGCCAACCTACATAAACCGCCGTCTTCTTCACGAAAAATATACTCCTACCAATCGGCAGGAGGCCCGCCTACGTTGAAGCAGATCATTGACTCCACGGGAAAAGATCTTTACCCACAAATGATTGCGGGCACGCTACCGCAATTCTCATGGTTTCTTATATTTGACAAACTCGGCCTCTCTGAGTACGCAAAGCTCATCCCACCCTGGTTAAACATCGATTTCAGCTTTATCTATGACCTGCTTCTAAGCTATCACGATTACCTACCAACCGGCGGAATTCTTCTCTTTCAATACAATTTCACGAAGCTAGACGATCACAACTCTCTACTAAAATACACAAATGAATTAAAAAAATACTCAACCAAAATAACAACAAAAAACTCAATAACGGGTGAAATTTTTGAGGTGGAAATTGCACCATTTATATTTTCAGACTGCGTTCCAAACAACATACCGAAGCACTACTGTCGCGTCTTTTCCAGCGATGCGTTGAGAAGCAACTACCCAGACACAAAGGATGTTACCGAAGCAGTTCGTCAATATACAGACGTAACCGACGCGTACAGGCGCATCAATCTCACCTCGCCTCTTGGGCCAAACGTTGATTTATCAGAGAGCAATAGCTGGACTGCGGAACAGACAGCGGTCTATGCAAAAGAAATTGCCATTTATATGCATAGCCAAGGCGTCGTACCCACTTTAAAACACTTCGGCTACAACGCAAAGAGGGGCGACACACATCTTTTCGCTTACAAAGACGACAGGTCACTCGAAGAGTTGATGACCAACGACTTTAAACCATATTTTGCCGTCAACTCCCTATCGATACCATTTTTCATTATGACCACGCATTTCTTCCTGACATCCATTGACGAACAAAACGTTGCAACGAGATCCGCCCGAGTTCTAGGATTCATCAGAAGCAACTTTCCGAATGCACTCGTCATGACTGATGAGGTGTCAATGTCTGGATTCTCCAAGGATGACACTTATGAACAACGTATCGCCGAGGCAAAGGGGGACGTGATATTAACCCATAGCGGACTAGGGCTAGATATGTGGAGCAGGCGAGCCGCAATTTACCGTGGCGCCCTCTCCCGAGATTATGGCGAGACGCAAGTCAGTCTTCTAAAAATCCTTCAAATGAAACAGAAAATTGGCCTACTGAAGATCGACCGCAAAATTCCCAATCAAATAAATAGTCAATAACAAACATGCACCCCATTCAGAGCAACTTTCGCCGATTACAGATTATGATTGCGAATCCAACTTGTCACCCCCCAGAGCAGACACGGATCGCAACTGCCGTTTTTGCTAACTTACGCGTAATCAGCACTAATTAGCTGGTCAGTCCTAGAAATGCCTGGGCGCCTCGCCCTTTTGTTTCGTCCACTCAACCATAGGCGCCTTGATGGCATCACACCGAAATATTGGATTACTGACCGCAGTCCGTTGGGCGTTTATCACCCCGATTCTGATCCAGTTGCTCGGCTTTGCTCGAACCATGCTTCTGGCTCGCAGCCTAGGTCCGACCGAATACAGCCATATTGCAATTGCCACGTTGGCGATCACGACTCTCGCCGCACTGTCTCAGATTGGAACGCGTTTTTATTTGATCCAGGCACCGGAGCTGACTGATGAGATCATCCATGCGGCATGGAGCCTAGAAGCACTGAAGGGCATTGTACTGGCACTCTTCATGTACGGATTCTCACCCCTGATTGCCGACTGGTTGCATGCACCGTACGCTCAATCGGCCATACATATCGCGGCTCTCACCCTCGGGATAGGTGCCTGCGTCAGTCTCCAGCAGATCAAAGCGGACAAAGAACTCCATCTGGCGCAAAGTGCGAAACTCAATCTGTTCAATGTGGTTCTTGATTTCTGCGTCTGCGCTGCAGGGCTTGCCATGGAATTCGATGCGCGGCAGATTCTTGAAGGACTTTTGGCCTCTCAGATCGTCAAGACCATCTACAGCCATGTGCAAGCTCAAACATATCCACGGCTACGTTTAAAAGCCGAATTATTGCGTCCGCTGATTAAATTCGGTGGATGGATCTCACTATCGACAATGTTGTCTTTCCTGGCAACTCAGTTGGACCAACTCCTTGTTGCCAAGGTTCTCGGCGGCAAGCAATTGGCTGGCTACCAGATCGCAGGACTGATCGCAGCCATTCCAATGATCAGTCTATCAACGCCCATCTCCACAATCATCTTCCCAACGCTGTGCCGCATTCAGGACAACAAGATCGCATTCAAGCGCACCGTAGCGGCTAGCTTGACCGCCGTGATGGTACTGGGTGTGGCAATGTTGGTCGCCGCGCCCTTTGCAATGCCACTGGTCTTTCGAGTCGCGTTACGTGAAGATTGGATGTTCGCCACATCAGCGACAATTACATTATTCGCCGCACAGATCTTCCGTCCACCTCTTTCCGTACTGGAAAGCTCTTGGCTTGCTTTGGGACAAGCTCGTCAAGGGTTATGGATACAAGTCATCAGAGCTAGCACAGTCATCATTTGCGTACCTTGGTATCAATCCGCCTCTTCGCTGCTGGACATTGCCTGTATCACGCTGATCGCAGGACTGCTCGCCATCACCTTTTGCATGATCTTGGCAATTCGTACTGGCGTCGTTGATCGGAAAGCGCTGGGGGGCCGCTGGCTGGCAACTCACCTCCCATCCATGACTCTTTTTCTGACCTTCTCTCTGACGTTTGCCCCTGACACACATGCTCCGGTAGCCCAAAGCGTGGGCATGATCATCGCACCGCTCGCCTACCTAGCCACGACATGGGTCATGGCCTACGTCACACGGGATCAAGTCACGCAACAAATAATTCGCGATATTAGCGCCCCCCTGAGATCGAGATGAAAACAAAGCACTTCCCCGGCAATACAAACCTCCAAGACGACTATGACGCCAAGGGACGCTTTTCGGCATACTGGCATCAAATCGACGAGATCCGCAAAGCACGCCCCAAGAATTGCTTGGAGGTGGGTGTAGGCACCGGCTTCGTCGCACATTATCTGCAGAATCTGGGCATACCGGTCGATACGCTTGATATCAATGCCGACCTGCTCCCGACGATCGTAGGCTCCATAACCCAAACACCCTGCCTTGATGAGTCCTACGACGTCATATCCTGCTGCCAGGTTCTGGAGCATCTCCCATTCGAGGAATTTGAACCCGCTTTAACTGAATTGCACCGCATCAGCCGAGGACGGTTGGTGCTGTCTCTGCCAGATCTGGAACGAAGATATCCATTCTTTTTATCCATACCCAAAATCGGACCTATCAAGTTCCTCCTAGAGGTGCCCCGAATAAGGCGCATGCCATGGACATTTAACGGGGAGCATTACTGGAACATCGGTACAGGCGACCATCCACTAACCCGCATTGAAGCCTGCATTCAGCAAACAGGTTGGCGGATCCAACGCCAGTATTGCGTTTTTGAAATGCCCTGGCACCGGTTCTTTATTCTCGAAAAGGTCTGAAGTGAAAATCCTGTTTATTCAGCACGCGACGGACATCGGTGGATCAGCGCTCAGCCTCAGGGTCGTAATCGAAGACGGTATTGAAGCGGGTTGGACCCCCTACTTGATCGTTCGAAACGAGACCATCAGGGACTACTACCGCGAAGTTCTGCCAAGCGCACATATTTTCCTCGTGCCAAGACTGACAACCTTTGATCATCATTCCGCGCACGTTTTTGGAGCCACGCCAAGGGAGGTGGCGCGCGTGCTCTACAGACTCATACTGCTGCTTAGAGTAGCCCCCGAACTTCGCAGAATCATCAGACAGGTCCAGCCAGCCACGATTCACCTGAACAGTTCCGTTTTGATACCGTTTCTACCCGCGCTGGCCAGCAACTCCAAAAGATTGGGCGTTCACATTAGAGAACGTGTGGCTGGTGGCTGGCGTAATCACCTCTTCTGCCATCTTCTGGAAAAGTACGCCGACTACTGTGTTTTCATCAGCCCCGTCGAACAACAATTACTTCCAGCGAAGACCCGTCGCTCGGCCGTGATCTACAACTACATCAAGCCTTCGGATTCGCCCACCAGTCAATCGGCGATCACGGCAAGGGAACAACATAAACTCACTCTACTGAGCTTGGGCGGCACCAGCCGCATCAAGGGCATCAATGAGCTTCTGACGCTCGCAAAAGCCTTCCCAGACAACATCCAAATACGGATCGTCGGCTCCACGCATGAAGCGGTGGAACAGGACATTCCACCCAACGTTCAGGTTCTTCCTGCGACTCCCCATCCGCTGGAAGAAATCGCACGCTGCGATTTTCTGGTCTTCTGGACACGCCAACCTCACTTTCCGAGGCCGGTCTACGAGGCATGGCTTCTGAGGAAGCCTTGCATCGTCTCGCAGTGCATGCAAAGTCAGGATGATGTCGATAGATTCAGCGCCATTTTGGGTCAAGGCGACAATGCAATCGATCTCATCACCATTGTTGAGAACATCCTCGGCAACATGCCGGATCTGAAAGAACTAGTGGAGCATGCATTCCATATTGCTCACAACAAATTCGGTCCGGGCAATTTCCACAAGCTCAAAGACATCATCGAGATCGATCAGAACTTCGGGGGGAAGGAACGGTCATGCTGAAAATTAAGGCAAGGATGAAGAAAGAAATCCTGCTTCGGCTTCGCATGGAGCACATTCGTCACTTACTTCCCAATCGAATTTGCTTTTATGGCCACCTTGTTTCAGACAACAGGGATCATCCCGCCTGGGGTGCATACCGATACCCGAGCAGCAGGGAATTTACAGAATTCATCGAAAAACTCCGGAAGATTGGATATGAAACCGTTTCACTTCCTGAATACTTTGAATCCCCCCCGCACAAAAAGATTGCATTGATGACATTTGACGATGGCTACGCAGCCGTCCGACGGGACAGTCACGCCATCATGAGGTCTTTGAATGTCCCATATGCCGTCTTCATCCACCCTCCCGGCGATATACCACCGAGCTTTCCCATACAGGAAAAATATCCGCACTCAAACCTATTCATGACTGCATGCGATATTCTTGACCTCAAGCGAGACGGTGTCCATATCGGATTTCATGGAAACTCTCACCAAAGTCTCGCCACAACAACCGACAGAAACACTATTACTCTGCACGCGTCCCCACCTCTTCAAACTGCGGGAATGCTGTCTGAACCCTTAACATATGCCTATCCGTATGGCGCCCCGCCAAACTACCTGCAGCATGACCAGATTCTGATGGAGTGCGGTTTTCAGCACATTATGGATACTAGGGGATTTGGCTCTATTGGCCACCACCATTTCAGAGTTCCACTGGACATCGAACACACAAGCGACGGTGTTCTGAATGCGTGCGAATATTCTCTATTGAATCACGTCCTATCCTCCAAAACCCGGCACAACGCCTGATGCACCCTTACCCCATTCAGGGGGTAGGATCAACACACACGCTGCGAACAATGCGCCTTCTTTCCCCACCCGTCATCATTCGTGAGCGTTACGTTCGCGTAGCAGAATCGTGGCTGGACAATGAACCTAATCAGCAATGGGAAACCTTGCGGGCGCAGCGCGCGGATGTTGTGTACTTTCGGGATGCAGTGGACGATGTACAGAACGCCAATCTCTACTATGCGTCATCGCGGCACGGAGTAATCACACTGGATCGACCACCAGCAGCCTTGCTTGAAGCCATGAATGCCGGCTTTCGCAATGAAGTGAGGCGTGCCGCGAGGGAAGGCATCCATTCATGTATTGCCCCGGCAAAGCCCTCGAATTCTGAATTCGCGGGGGAACTCCTTGATTACGATCTTTTCCATGCGGACCGTGGATTGCAGGCTATGCCTCATCACAATCTGAAAGTTTACGCTAGGCATGGACTGCTTTGGTCTGCGACAGTCAAGATTGACCAGACCCCCATACGCACTCATTTTTACGTCTGCTCAGGGCATGAGGCCTTGTTGATTGCGAGCTTCCCTAGAACACAGCAACAGAACGATATCAAAGCGGCAGCCAAGGGGTGGGCCAATAGGCGCTTGCACTACGATTGCATTGAGCACTTTTATAACGCAGGCTACCTGCGCTACAACCTCGGCGGAATCGGCAATGCTGGCTCCACCAACAATGAAGATATCATCAAGTTCAAGATGGAGATGCGCCCTGAAATCCGTCTGCGATACACCTATGCCAGACCTCTGACCGCCAAAGGTTATCTTTATCTCCTCGCCAGAAAATTCTTCTGAAGCTAGATGCATATTCCAGCCAAAATCTTCTCGCTGAATGAAAGACTCCTTCCCCGGCGACAGCGTTTCCCCGCTAGACAGCATTCCCGAAAGGCATTGCTGGCCTACCAACGCATTCCGCGAGCGCCACTGCCCGGCTACTTTGAATACTCTCACAACAACAAACTAACAGCCAAGGTATTGATCGAGGGACTGAACGCCCTCGGTTTCTCAGTCGACGTCATTGATTGGCTGGACTCTGTGCCTGCTTGCGATAGTCCGTACGATCTCGTGCTGTCTCATGGCCCGAAATACTTTGAACACATCAGCGCACTCAAGCCCGGAGGCACCAAGTTGCTGCTGGTCACGGGTGCCAATCCGACATTCGGCAATCACGCACAAAAAGAACGAGAGCGCCTGCTGCGGAGTCGACGACAAGTCCCCTTCGAACCTCGGCCATTGAACCTTGTCACTTACCTAGAGCCAGCGCTCCAGGATGCCGATCACATCCTGCTCATTGGCAATGAGTGGACCCGCTCGACTTACGACAATGCCGTACAGGCAAAAATGCGGACGATCCAGAACATCAGCCCGTTTCCAGCAAAAATGCAGGAACGTCGCCCGGGGAACCGCTTCATTTTTTTTTCCAGCGTTGGACAGGTTCACCGTGGACTAGACCTTGTCTTGGAGGCGTTCCAAGGGGTTAGCGCTCAGTTGATCGTGGCCTCTCACTATGAGAGTGAACCTGATTTTTGCCAGATTTACCAAAAAGAGTTATTCCATAGCCCCAACATTTGCCCGGTCGGTTTGCTCAGAACACACACGTCCCGATTCATGAAGATCGCATCCCAGGCTGATTTCTGTGTCCTGCCCTCTTGCAGTGAGGGCCAATCCGGTTCACTGATTAACCTCATGGCGCTCGGCATCGTTCCGGTTGCGACAAAGGAGTGTGGTGTCGACCTGGAGGGTATCGGCTTCACCATACAGGAGCCCTCGCCCCTAGGCGTTTTGAGCGCCTGCCACAGTGCGCTTTCCAGCACAGAACTCGAAGCCATCAAGATGCGCCTGCATCTTGCGGCGTCAACCCACAATCTGGATGCGGTCCGACAATCGACGATCGAGACGATTCGTCAACTATGCTGATCATGGAAAAGCCGAAGGCCACACATTCAATCTTCTTTTCCATCGTCATTGCTTGTCGCAACGTTGAAAAGACATTGGATGCAACGCTTCGAAGCCTGCATGCTCAATCCTGCCGCGACTTTGAAGTCATTGTCGTCGATGCCTGCTCCACGGATCACACGCTAAAGATCGTACAACGCCATCAAGATCTCATCACTCACTTAGTCTCCGAACCCGATGACGGGATCTACGACGCCTGGAACAAGGGGATTGCTCTGGCACGAGGTAGCCACATTTGCTTCGTCGGCGGCGATGACTCGCTGCTGCCAGATGCGCTAAGCAGCCTCCATAGAGCAGCCCAGTCATACCCTGATGCTCACATCATCTGTGGCAAGAACCATCTCGTGAGCGAACAGGGCGAGGTACTGCAAACTCTGCACTCCATCTGGGATTGGCAACGCTTTCGCCATTACATGTGCATCGCCCATGTCGGCGCAGCACATGCCAAGCACCTATTCACCGAGTACGGTCCTTTTGATGAGTCATTCAAGATCACAGGCGACTATGAACTGCTCTTGCGAGCCGGACCACAACTGCGCTGCGTAACCATCGATGACTACATCGCTAACATGACTTACGGTGGCGCCAGTTCCTTGCGCTACCATGCCCTGTGGGAAGCCTACCGCAGCAAAATCCTGCACCGCGCTATTACGAAGCCGGCAGCCCTCATCGACCTGCTTGTGGCGAGCCTGAAACTGGCAGTCAGGAAGTGGTACTACGGAATCAAGGGGCGGATGGCAATACGATGACACTGCTGCTGTATTTCACCATCCCATCAGCGCTGTTCATTTTCGCAGGCGGATCATCGCTGGCATTGGGTCTGATGGTCGCATTACTGACGATCACCTTGCTAGTAGCGTTGCGGACACCCATTCCATTGCGGATAAACAAGCCCCAAGCAGGCTGGCTGACGGTGGCAATCATGTCCATCTTCCTGTTGCTGCCATGGAGCACTGCCGCCGAGGTCGTCAAACAGCTTGGTGCAGTCTTGGCTCTGGCCCTGGCCTTCATTATGACCAACGTGCTGATCTGGCATTACCACGACAAACCAGCCCAGTTGCGCTACACAATCGCCGTCAGTTTCATTGGCTTCGTCGCGATCGCGCTGATCAATCGGGCAATGCCGCTGACACCCGGCCGCTATGCGCTGCTGAGCCAACCGCTGTTTCCTTTTGGTGAGCCCAGCCACTTTTCATTGGCATTTTTCCCGATCCTTGTCACTACGAGCGCCATTACCCGGAGATCAACACGTGCGCTCCTCATCCTGGGCACCTTGGCTATGGCTGTGATGCTCCCCAGCACCACACTTGCGATCATCGCGGTCATCACCGCAACCATCAGCATATCGCGCAGAATATTTGTCATGCTGCCAGTTGGCGCTTTGCTGCTGGCAGGATCGGTGGTTTGGGCGCCAGAATATTTCAAGGAACGCATCACACTGAACACCGAGTCAGAAAACCTCTCTGCCCTCATTTATCTGCAGGGCCTGCTCGCAGCCAAAAATGGCGTCTTAGACACTCATGGCATGGGCTTCGGATTCCAGCGCCTTGGCGCAGAACCGCCCAATGAAGCAACAGAATTAATCGAACTGATTGCCGGCAACACCTTTAATCGAATGGATGGAGGGTTTCTCGCCGCCAAGATGGTCGCCGAATTCGGCGTGCCCGGCATCGTCATGCTGGCGCTGATCAGCGTCATTGCAATCAGGGCGCTGATAAGGCTGGCCCATCTGCATCAGCTCGACCAATCTGCGCGCAAGCAACACATCTGGCAAATATTCAGACTAGCCTGTCAAGTCGCTTTACTACCTGAACTTTACGTCCGAGGATACGGCTATTTCTCGCCTGGCTTTCTACTGTTCATGTCCTCGTTCTCGTTCAGCTGCTACATGTTGCCCCGGCGCCCCCCCCCTCCGCAAGACAGTGTGCTGGCAAAGCCCAGACATCAAAATGAAATCAAGGGCCAGGACTGATGATGGTTTCAAGACCGAAAAAAAAGACATTGGTTATCACGGGAGTCAATCTGGTAGATGGAGGTCCCCTGACCGTGCTGATGGATTGCATCAACGCAGTCTCGCAGTGCATTTCTAAAGAGGACTGGCGAATCTTCGTTTTTGTCAATAGGAAAGGCCTGCTCCCCGCAAAAGATGGTGTCATTCAAATTGAGGTTCCATGCGCGAAGAAGTCTTGGCTGCTTCGGATGTATGTTGAATGGATCTACTTCCCGAAAGTTGCTCACAAACTTCAGCCCGACGTCTGGCTGTCTCTTCATGACATCACGCCCCGCATTCGCGTCAACAAGATGGCTGTGTATTGCCACAACCCCTCACCTTTTCTTCCACTCAAACTGAGAACAGCGCTGATCGAACCAAAACTGTTCCTTTTCCGGCTCATGTATGGTGCGTTGTATAGACTTAACATTCAGCGAAATGACTGGGTCATCGTTCAGCAAAACTGGATGGCAGATGAATTCACGCGTCGATATAACCCAAAAAAAGTCATAGTAGCTCGGCCTGAGCCCCCCACCACAGCAGCTCCATCGATCACGCACAACAGTTCGCCATTTGTATTTTTTTACCCTGCGTTCCCTAGAAGCTTCAAGAACTTTGAGCAGATATGCGAGGCGCTCGTCCTTCTCGAACAGGATCCCTCATGGCAGCATGAAGTGTGGTTCACGGTCTCTGGCCAGGAAAACAAATACATCGGTAAGATCTTCGCTCGCTACAACCACTTGCGGTCATTGCGGTGGCTGGGTCTCCTGCAACATGACGAGGTGCTGGCCCGATATAGCAGATCCGATTGCTTGATCTTTCCCTCCACTCTTGAGACCTGGGGCCTTCCCTTATCTGAAGCCAAGACATTCGGCCTGCCGATACTTGCGATCGACCTCCCTTATGCGCATGAGACCGTGGGGCTCTATGACAAGGTTAGTTTCTTCCCTGTCCATGATGCAGCCGGGTTGGCCGTCAAGATGCGAGCCATTGCGCAAGGTGAAGCCGACTTTCGACCTCATTCCGCCCCAGCCGTCAACCCACGGTACGAGCAATGCGAGAACTGGCCGCAGTTGCTCGACCTGCTCACCGCATCCGAGACATGCACAAAATAACCGCTTCGATCGTGCTGTACAACACGCCTTCGGAGATGTATCTGCCCGCGATCCATGACTTTCTGCAAGACGCGCAGGATCGAATCATCTATGTAGTAGACAACTCAGATACCCTCCCTGCCACAGCACTGCCGCCGGACTCTCGCATCCACTACATGGCAACCGGCAAGAACCTCGGATTTGGTCGAGCGCACAATCTGGCGATACGACAGGCCCAAGCTCAATCAGAAATTCACTTCATCATTAATCCTGATGTCAGGATCCTTAATGATGCCGTCCTCATCCTTTCGAAGCTACTTCAAAGTGACGCCAGCATCGGAGTGGCCATGCCTCACATTGTGTACCCCGATGGCAGCGAGCAGAACCTGTGCAAGCTGTTGCCAACACCCATGACCCTCATTGGCAGGCGCTTCATCCCGTTCACGAGTCTCCGAGATGTCATCGACCGACGGTACGTCATCAGTGGCCTGTCGCAGCAGGCCGCTCATGAAATTCCCATGCTGTCTGGATGTTTTCTCGCAGTACGAACGGCCCTGCTGACTCAACTTGGCGGGTTCGACGAGCGGTTCTTTCTGTACATGGAGGACTTCGACCTAATCCGCCGAGTAGGCGAAACCCATCGGACGATGTATGAGCCTCGGGCTCGGATTTGCCATGGATACCAGAGAGGCTCCTCAAAGAGTGCCAAGCTGTTGTACTTTCATGTGCGCTCAGCCATCCAGTATTTCAACAAGTGGGGATGGTTCATAGATACCTATCGCAAAAAGGCCAATGCTCCGTTTCTGAAATAGAGATCGTCTATGCTCAAAAGCAAGATCGTTTCCAGACTCAATCGACATGTTGTTGCACCATGGTTGCAGCGGGGCATGCACATCGATCAGATCATCCCGTTGCAGGATCTTGGGCTTACGCCAGAAGATGCACATGAGCATGCGCCCACGAACGACTACATTGAACTGTGGCGGCTACTCAAGGCTAGCAATGTGCGCGGCAAGTCCATCGTAGATCTGGGTTGCGGATCCGGTGCGGCCATCTGCCTATTCAGTAGACTCCCCTTCAGCCATATTTGGGGTGTTGAGCTGAACCCTCGTCTTGCTCACACTGCGTCCAGCAACTTCATGAGGAATAAACGGGTAACGATCGAATGTGCGGACGCTCGGCAGTTCAGGCATCCAGTTGATATTGTCTATTTATTCAACCCGTTCCCTTGGCTAGTTCTCGAAGACGCGCTCAGAAATCTGCTCAGTCATGGCGATGAACTGAGATTGGTCTACAGAAATCCCAAATTCGCGGAGCGCATTCTGAACACGACGCATTGGGAATGCACTGACGTATGGTATTCAAACAGCTCAACGTCACGCTATTTCAGCGCGACATTAAAAGCGAAACAGATCAAACGCGTTGATGACGCCGCATCAACTGCGCCCTGAAGGCCTGTACGCTCCAGAACACCATCAAAAAAAGCAATGCGCCCACCCCTGTAGCCAAGCCCATGATCACACGACGAGGTTTGGCCTTACGCTCAGGCGCAACAGCCTTGTCGATCACCTGCACCGTCGCCAAGCTTCGCCCCTCATCAATGCGAGCAAGCTCGAATTGTTGCGCCAGCAACTCCAACAAGGTTTCCTGGTATTTGAAGTCGCGCAGTTTGCTGACGTAGTCGGAGGATGCCCCAGATACGGAGGTACTGCCCTGCCGAGCAAGCGCCTCTTTCAGGGCGTTCAGTCGCGTCCGCTCTATCTTCATCTCGGGAGTATCGTCGCGCATGACCTGCTGCATCGTGCGAATGCGAATCTCCGTCGCGCTGATCTGGGCTCTGAGCGAAGCATAGACATCAGTCGCCAGACGTGGTTCGGTCTTGAGTGTGGACTCATTGATGACAGCGGAACCCAGCGCAGTTTGAGCCGCTTCGAATTTTTCTCTGGCCTCCTGAATCTGGTGCGCATAGAACTCACGCCGCTGACGCGCATCGTTCAGATTGATGGATGTCAGCAGCCGTGACAATTCGCTACCGAACATGTTGGCCATCGCGGCGGCTCTTGCAGGATCAGTGTCTTCCACTTCCACCGAGATCAAACCGTCTTTTTTGCCACCCACCACAGTCACGCTGCCAGCCAGACTCTCTCGAGTCTCTTGCATGGAACGAGTTCCGTACACCTTTTGAAGATCATGGGTTGCGATGACCTTGTCCGAAACCGATCTGGACTGCATCAGCGCCACGTACTGATCAATAGAACTCTTTGCGCTACCACCGCCGGGCATGTTCGCCAATGCGCCCAAAGACTGAAGGGCGGCCCCCCCCATCGGCGCCTGAGGAGAAGGCGGCAGCAGCAGCGCCTTGGCCACGTAGGTTGGCGGAATGGTATAGCTCCATGCGAAGCCCAGAACTGCACTCACAGTCGGTACAGCCACAAGATAACGCCAGCGCCCAGCCAGAAACGTCAGAATGGCAACGATGTCGATGAGGTCCGACTCGGATTCTTGGACGTCCTTAGGGCGGAAAAGGTTTTCGTTCACAACTACTCTTTCTGAGCCTCTCAACATTGCCACATTCGGGAACCATGGGTGACGCAGGCAGCGTCATCCAGCGTAGCTGGGTGCCCGGTCTCTTCTTATCACTGCGAGGTTCCAGCGAATACTCGCTGGAACCTCGCGATAGCACACCAACCGCAACTGCCCCATTCTTAAGTTGGCAACGCAGACGCAGTTGACACGCAAGCAAGAAAGACCTTCGCCACTTCCCCGGGCTGAAATCCAGAAACATTGTAGAGGTCGAATCAGCGAAACCCCCGGCGGCCCCACCAAACTGCCCCACGTTGCCGGTGTGAATTGACCCACCGAGAATGGTGAGTCAGGCGCGAACCATCGGTTTGCGCTACTTCAATGTATTTGGACCAAGACAAGAGCCCGAAGGCGCCTACGCAGCGGTGACCCCAAAATGGGTTAACGCACTGATCAAAGGCTCTGACGTCTACATCAATGGCGATGGGGAAACCAGATCAGCTGTATCAGATGTTTCAAGAGAGGCTCAATTCGGCGCGCCCCGATGTCCGCAAAGACATTCCACGACCAATTTATCGGGAGTTCCGACCCGGAGAGGTCCGACATTCGCTCGCCAATATCAGCAAGGCACACAAGCTAGTCGAGTAAGCCCCCAGCCATCGACGGGTTGAAGGTTGCAATGCCATGGTATCTCCGTCAGTCTGCCGCTTCAGGTTGATATCAAATATGCGGTTGGCAATTACATTCACCGCATTGTCGTCATGATCTGTAAAGCAGATTACTGACGCAACGTCTTGATCGCCGCAGCCCCCAGACTGAACTGGTAAATAATCTGCGTAATATCCTTGGCGTTGCGTGTAAACACACTCCACCCGCTTTCGTGGTCGGTTTTTTCCGGCAACACGATCAAATCACCCGGCTGCACTTCCGCGCGCGCCACACTGCCAAACCAGCTGCCGTTGTTCGACAAAACGCTGCCGTCGGCTCGAATCACAAACAGCTCGTCTTTGTCTGCACCGCTGGTCAAGCCCGACACTTCTAGGTAATCACGCACCTTGCTGCCTGGCTTCCAGATCAAAGAAGCCTCGGTATTGACCGAGCCCAGCACGTGCACAAAATCTGGCCGCGCAGGCACCATCAGGCGATCCTGGCTTTCCAGCCTCAGGGTAGGCAAAGCCGAGGTACTGGCATGCTCCGGGTTCAAGCCCAGCATGATTCGGCCGGTAGGTTTCAAGTTACGTAGGCGCTCAATGGCTTGCTTTTGCGCCTGTTGTTCGGCCTGAATTCGCAACTGGGCCACCCCAGCGTTGTCGTTGACAGAGGCGCTGGCGGCAGACGAACTGAGTTGCGTCTGGGTTTGCATTTCCAGTTTTCGCACCAACTGGCTCAAGTTGGCCAATTGGTCTTGGCGCACTTGTTCCCGGTAAAACGCTGCCCCAAACAGGTAGGCGTCTTCCGTCAAGCCACCGGCCTTTTCAATGAGCTGGGGCAAGCTGTCGCCCTGCTTCATTTGGTAGATACCTGGGCGTTTCACTTCGCCTTCCACGCGCACATACACCTGGCGTTTGGCCTGCGGCACACGCACGTCGTTCACCGAAAACACCGTCAGCACATCGCCCGGCTTCAAAGCCAAGTTTTCGGGGCTGGCCGGGTTATCGAGCGCTTCACCCAGGTTGAACGGCAACAGTTTGACTTCAACCTTTTCGCGGTCAACACGCTCAATCACGGCATAGTCGAAGTTGATTTCGTCAATGAGGTTGCCAATTCGCTGAGCCAGGGTTGCTTCGTTGTCGCTGACCTTGTCCGATTCGGTTGACATCAGATCTTCTGCATCTGCCTTTTTATCGAAGCTTTGAGCAGCCTGCTTCTTTTCTTGCGCGGTCAGCAATACATCGTTCTGCCGCTTGATGGCAGCCTGGCTGAACAGGAACGAGCGACCGGGAATGAGGTCGGACACGCGCATGCCGTCTTTCCAGGGCTGACGCATGGCTTGGGCCACGTTACCGCGCAGCACCACCGAGTTGGCAAACTCAGGCAGCAGTGGGGCAATAGACAAAAGATCGCCTGCTTTCAACTGGCGCTTCAACCCAACCGCATCCAGGGCGAACGTTTCCACTGAGCGTGGCGGGTTCGCTGCAGAGTTGACGCGCTCCAAAGTAGCGCGCTTGGGGTCAGCCATGACGGGCAAACCGCCAGCCACAGCCAGCATGCTGTCAATGGTGTCGTCAGCTCCCAGTTCGTACACGGCTGGTGTGCGTACCTTGCCCACCATGGCCACATAGCCCTTGGCCGCAGGAATGAAAACCGTGTCGCCGTCTTGCAGCTTGATGTCGGCAGCCTTGTCGCCCTTGGCCAGGAAGGCATACAGGTCCAGCTCGGCCACGACCTTGTCTGCGCGTTTCACCTGAACACGGCGCAGGCTACCGTTCTGGTTGGGGCCACCGCTGGTCATGAGGGCTGAGATGACGGTAGACACGCCACTGACGATGTAAGCGCCTGGCTTGCGCGCCTGACCCACCACGTAAACCGTCATGCCCCGCAGGCGGCCTTGGGTAACCGATAGCTGGAAGTCTTTGTAATAGCGAGCCACAGCGGCACGAACTACGTTGTCGGCGTCTGCCGAGCGCACACCCGCCAGGGTGATGGCACCTACGCGGGGCAGGTGAATTTGCCCGTCGCGGTTGATGGTGGTGCGCACGTCAATATCGACACTGCCCCAGCCGCGCACATACAGTTCGTCGCCTGGGCCCAATTTGTAGTCGGGCGTGACGGGCACATTGCCTGTGGGGCTGTAGCTGTCTTGGTCAAAGAAGTTGTAGCCGTACAGTGGCAGCGACTGGCCGGAACTTTCTTGCACGAACTTCTGGAAGTCGTTCGGGGGGAGCGGCTTCAGCGGCGGCCTAGGCATCGTTGGCGCTTTGGCGTCGTCACCCTGCCCGTCGGTTTGCATTTGGCGCAGCGACGGAACGGCAGACAAGGAGGTGTCGAGGCGCCCCAGTGCCGCCGCGGGTATGTTGGGCATCAGAGGGGCAGAGTCAGCACCCGCCCCAGTTGCACCACCCATCAACATGCCTTGCGCCATGGACACATGAGGCACGACCAAAGAAACAGAAACCGCAAACGCCAAACAGCGGCGCAGAGGGTGTGACTTACGCTGAGTCATGGGAACCCGAATCTTTCACTGTGAAATCGTGAACAGATTGTAGAGGGGCAACTTTGCCTCTCTGGCTGCACGCGTGCGTAAAGACGCTAGGGAATGCCCTTTTGTCGCCCGCACACACCGTGGGGCCAAAGAAGAGGCCCCACAATGCGCCCCGGGATTAGAAAGAACTCACCATGAAAACCTATCAATGCATCGTTTGCGGTTTCATTTACGACGAAACTCAGGGCTTGCCAGCTGAAGGCATTGCCCCCGGCACCAAGTGGGAAGACGTGCCCGACAGCTGGGTGTGCCCCGACTGCGGCGTAGGCAAGGCCGACTTCGAAATGATTGAGATCTGATCATGTCTGATTCCGTCATCATCATTGGCTCCGGCCTGGCTGGCTACAACGTGGCCCGCGAGCTGCGCAAGCTCGATGCCCAAGTGCCGTTGGTGGTCATCAGCCGCGACCATGCGGGCTTTTATTCCAAGCCTATGCTGTCGAACGCGCTGGCTGGCAAGAAAACTGCCGCCACGTTGGTGATGAAGACGGCCGACAAGATGGCCGCCGAGTTGAACGCGCAAGTGCTGGGCAACACCGCCGTGGCCCGCATTGACACCGCCGCGCAAACGGTTCACCTGAGCGACGACAACGCCCTGCGCTATCGCGATTTGGTGCTGGCCTTGGGCGCCGACCCCATTCGCCTGCCGCTGGAAGGCAACGCTGCCGACACGGTGCTGTCGGTGAATGACCTGGATGATTTCGCCCGCTTTGCCCAGGCGCTGGACACCGGCGCCAACGGCCAGCCCGTGCAACGAGTGGCGATTTTGGGTGGCGGCCTGATTGGCTGTGAATTCGCCAACGACCTGCTGGCCCGAGGCATCAGCCCCACGGTGCTCGACTTGGCCGACCGTGCCTTGGGCCGCTTGCTGCCCGCCGAAGGCAGCGCTTATTTGCAAGACAAGCTGGAGGCGCTGGGCGCGCAGTTCCGGTTTGGCGTGGCTGCCAAGGCGGTAAATCGCGCTGCGGCCGGGTCTGGCTTGGTGGTGACCTTGAGCGATGGCACCCAACTGGAAACCGACTTGGTCTTGTCTGCCATTGGCTTGAAACCCCGCACCGCCCTGGCTGCCGAGGCGGGCTTGAAGGTGAACCGGGGTGTGGTGGTGGACCAGACCCTGCAAACCAGCGCCCCCCACGTGTACGCCCTGGGTGACGTGGCCGAGGTGATGGGCTTGAATTTGCCCTTTGTGATGCCCATCATGCAGCAGGCGCGCGCCTTGGGCGCCACGCTGGCTGGCAACCCCACAAAGGTGGCCTACCCCGCCATGCCTGTGGTGGTGAAGACCCCCGCCTGCCCCACCGTGGTGTGCCCGCCAGCCGCGGGAGCAACCGGCCAATGGCAGGTTACCCAGGTAGAAGAAGGCCTGGAAGCCCGGTTTGTGGCGGAAGGTTCAGGGCAGTTGCTGGGCTTTGCGCTGCAAGGCAAGGCCACCAGCCAGCGTCAGGCTCTGGCTGCGCAGGTGCCAGCCACGCTGAGCGCCTGATTCAACGCGAGGTCAGCAACGGGGTTCAAAGCGATTCGTAGCTTTGAACCTTGACCCGAATGGCGGCGACCTTGAGCCCCCTCTTGGCCAAGGCCTCCAGAATGCGCGGCTGCAACTGGCGCAATTTGGCAGACACAGCGGCATTGGGCGCCAGCAGGGTCCACCCCTCGTGGTCGATGGACCCCGACTTGATGTACGCCGCCAGCGCCGGTGGCAAGCACGACTTGGCCACCGCCAAACAGGCCTGCGAGGCTTGCAGGCGCTGCATGAGCGTAACCATGGTTTCCGACCGCTCCAAAGCGCGCGTCACCGATGGCACATCGGGCACAAGTGGTTTGAAGCTGGAGGGGCGCTGGAACATGTCTGGAATCAAAGGGTTCAGGTGCGATTATTGCGCTTGCGGGAAGTCCACATTCAAAATTCGGAAACATCTCCGGGGTAAAGTGCCTGCCATATGCACGGTGCAACGCAAGGTGTGAAGCGTTTCGGCGCTTATGTCGTTCTGGCTCTGTCCATGCTGCTGATGCAGCAGGGTGGGCTGCGGCATGCACTGCAACACGGCGTAGGCGATGACTCCCTGCCCGCCCACAGCACCCTGTGTAAAGACTGCCTGTCGTACTGCGCAGGCGATGTCATCACCCCCAGCCCTGTCGCCCTGGTTCTGGGCGCCGACTTATCGGCCCAGCCTGTGGCCTATGGCCAGGCGCAATGCCACCAAGCGGTGGTGGCTGGCTATTTGAGCCGCGCTCCGCCCACCGTGTCCCTCTGACCTGATCCCCTTGTTTTTTAGATCACCGATTGCGTGAGCTGACGGCATGTCTTGCCTCACGCAGTTTCAGAGGAATGACATGTTCAAGACCCGACACACCGTGCTGGCAGCACGGACCTGTGCGCTCGCCTACGCAAGCGCCCTTTTTGGCGCCACCTTGTTGAGCGCATCACCGGCGCATGCCCAAGCCACGGCATCGTTCAACCCCAACGTTTACGCGATCCTGTCTGGCACCTACGCCAACCTGCAAAAGAACCCGGAGAGCTGGCGAATCAAAGGCTTTGTGCCTGCGGGCGACGAAATTGGCCCCGGCGAACGAGGCTTCAACCTGGGCGAAACCGAAGTGGGCCTCAATGCCAATGTGGACCCGTATTTCTACGGCTCTGTCACCTTGGCGGTAGCCAGCAGCAACGAGATCTCGGCCGAAGAAGCCTTTGTGCAAACCACAGCCTTGGGCAATGGCTGGCAAATCAAAGCTGGGCGCTTTTTCTCTGGGCTGGGCTACCTGAACGAACAGCACGCCCACACCTGGGACTTTGTGGACGCCCCACTGGCCTACCAAGCCATGGTGGGTGGCCAATATGCGCAAGACGGGGTGCAGGTGCGCTGGCTGGCCCCCACCGACCAGTTCCTGGAGCTGGGCGCCGAGTCAGGCAATGGCGAGCGCTTCCCCGGCACACGCCGCGCCCGCAACTCCGGCGGCGCCACGGCCTTGTTTGCCCACACGGGGGGCGATGTGGGCACCAGCCACAACTGGCGCGCCGGCATCAGTTGGCTCAACACCCATGCCCAAGAACGCACCTGGGCCGATGCCAATGACCCCACTTTGACCCACGCCTTCACCGGGCAAAGCCGGGTGTGGGTGGTTGACGGGGTGTGGAAATGGGCCCCAGAAGGCAACGCCACACGTACCCACTTCAAATTGCAAGGCGAATACTTCCGTCGCACCGAAACGGGCGATGCCACCTACGACTTCGGCGGCACCAACGAATTGACCGACCGTTACCGATCTGCGCAATCAGGCTGGTATGTGCAAGGGGTGTACCAGTTCATGCCGCGCTGGCGCGTGGGCCTGCGCTTTGACCAATTGCAAAGCGGCACCACCGAGGCGGGCGCCAACACTGCACTGGCCGAGTCCGCCAGCAAACCCAAACGCACCAGCGTGATGCTGGACTGGTCTTTGAGCGAATTCAGCCGCATTCGCCTGCAGTTCAACGACGACCGCGCCCGTGTCGACCAGAGCGACAGGCAGCTGTTTGTGCAATACCAGATGAGCCTGGGCGCCCACAAGGCGCACAGCTATTGATGCAACGGAGAACCCGGACATGAATACCTCTTTCAAAGCCGCTGCCCTGGCCTTCACGGCCCTGACTGCCTCCTATAGCCAGGCGGCGCCCGCCATCAAAGTGTTTGCCTGCGAGCCCGAATGGGCCGCACTGACACAAGAGTTGGCTGGCGACCTGGTCACCGTTTACACGGCCACCACCGCTCAACAAGACCCGCATCAGGTGCAGGCGCGCCCCAGCCTGATGGCTGCCGTGCGCAATGCCGACCTGATGGTATGCACTGGCGCCGAACTGGAAGTCGGGTGGCTGCCCGTGCTGCTGCGCCAATCGGGCAACCCCAAGGTGCAACTGGGGCAGGCCGGCCATTTCGATGCGGCCGACTTCGTTCGCAAACTGGAAGTGCCCACCCGACTGGACCGCGCCGATGGCGATGTGCATGCCGCGGGCAACCCGCACATTCAAACCGACCCGCGCAACATCGCCACCGTGGCGCAAGCTTTGGGCAAACGCCTGGCTGAAGTCGACCCGGCCCATGCCAGCACCTACCAAAGCCGGCTGACCGATTTCAATGCGCGCTGGGGCCAGGCCATGCAGCGCTGGACCCAGGCCGCCGCGCCTCTGAAGGGCATGCCGATTGTGGTTCAGCACAAGGGCTTCCCTTACCTGGAAAACTGGCTGGGCCTGAACCAGGTGGCCGCGCTGGAACCCAAGCCCGGCGTGGAGCCCAGCAGCGCGCATCTGTCGGGTGTGTTGTCGCAAATGAAGGCGCAACCGGCCAAGGTCATCATTCGCGGGGCCTACAACGATGGGCGGGGGTCTCAATGGCTGTCTGAGCGCACGCACATTCCCGTGGCGGTGCTGCCCTTTACCGTGGGCGGCAGCGATCGGGCTCGTGACCTGTTCGGCCTGTTCGACGACACGGTCGACCAATTGCTGAAGGCCGCCAAATGAGCGAGCACCTGACCTGGCACGCGGTGGACTGGTCCATCGTGGGCCCGGCCCTGGTGGCCGGCTTGCTGGTGTTGAGCACCCACGTCCCCCTGGGCCGGCAGGTGCTCAAGCGCGGCATTGTGTTCATTGACCTGGCCATTGCCCAGATTGCTGGGTTGGGTGTCATGGCCGCCGATGCGCTGGGTTGGGAGCCTCAAGGCTGGGGCGTGCAGGCGGCCGCGGTGAGCGCCGCTTTGCTGGGAGCCGTGCTGCTGACCTGGACCGAAAGGCGCTGGCCTGACATTCAAGAGGCCTTGATTGGCACCCTGTTCGTTCTGGCGTCTTGCGTGGGCATTTTGCTGCTGGCAGGCAACCCGCACGGCGGCGAACACTTGAAAGACCTGTTGGTAGGCCAGATTCTGTGGGTGACACCCGGGCAGTTGTGGGCCATGGCCGGCTTGTCAGCAGCCGTGCTGGCACTTTGGTATGGCGCGGGCACCCGCCTGGGGCAGGCAGGCTTTTACCTGCTGTTTGCTTTGGCCGTAACCGCCTCGGTTCAGTTGGTGGGGGTGTATTTGGTGTTCAGCAGCCTGATCATGCCTGCTTTGGCCGTACGAAATGCGCCCGCCAAGCGCCAAGTTCCCCTGGCGTATGCCATGGGAGGCGTGTCATATGCCCTGGGGTTGACGGCATCAGCCGTGCTGGACTGGCCCTCGGGAGCGGTGGTGGTGCTGGTGATGTCCCTGATAGGCCTTGTTTTCAGCGCAGCCATCCCCAAGTGCGCTAACTCGTGTCCAGAATCAGCGCTGGAGGGGGAAACCCCGGCCCGCACCTAGGTAGATCTGTGCCCCGGAACCGACACACCCCGGTGCTACACTTTTTGGCTTTGGTTCACTGGGGGTTGGTGCCCCCGGTGAACGGGCACCCTCGTGCCACAGTTAGAACGGATAAATCGCTCCATGTTGCCCAAGCTTCTTACTTCGATTTTCGGCAGCCGCAATGAACGCCTGCTCAAGCAGTACCGCCGAATCGTCGACAAAATCAACGCCCTGGAGCCCTCTTTCGAGCCCCTTTCTGACGACCAACTGCGCGCCAAGACCGAAGAGTTCAAACAGCGCGTTGCCAAGGGCGAATCGCTCGACAACATCCTGCCCGAGGCATTTGCCCTGGTGCGAGAAGGCGGCAAGCGTGTCTTCAAGATGCGCCACTTCGACGTGCAGATGATGGGCGGCATGGCCCTGCAC
>CAYVOP010000045.1:0-22085 GCA_964453105.1 uncultured Aquabacterium sp.
GGGTCGTTTCTCCAGACCATGAAAGCCGTGGCCTGGTCGTTTTTCGGAGTTCGCAAGTCTTCTGACTATGCGCAAGATGTGGCCAAGATCAACCCCATCCACGTCATTGTGGCGGGGGTGATTGCCGCCATCGTATTTGTGGTGGGCCTGGTCCTGCTGATCCAGTGGGTGGTCAGCAGTGGCGTGGCTCGCTGAAGTTCGGTCTAACAGGTTGGTGTAAACAGGAGCACGACATGTCGGCATCGGTTTCCAAAGGGCAGGCCCCTTATTACTTCGTGCCCGGGCCTTCTCGGCATCCCATGATGGCGGCAACGGGGCTCTTTTTTGTGGCGCTGGGGGCAGGGCAGTGGGTCAACGGGGCTGCCTGGGGGCCTTACTCAGTGGCTTTGGGTGTGGTGTGGTGGCTGGTGGTGCTCAAGCAGTGGTTTGCTCAGGCCATTCACGAAAGCGAGTCAGGGCAGTACAGCGATCGCATTGACGTGTCATTCCGCTGGAGCATGGCCTGGTTCATCTTCTCCGAAGTCATGTTCTTCGGCTCATTCTTCGGTGCGCTGTACTGGGCTCGCTTGCATGCCGTTCCCAACCTGGGAGACATGGAAAACTCGCTTCTGTGGCCCGGGTTCAAAGGCGTCTGGCCTTCTGATGTACCTGGGGCAACCGGTTCGCCTGCCGGCACGGTTGAGGCATTCCGCACCATGGGTCCTTGGCCCATCCCCACCATCAACACGGCCCTGCTGCTGACCTCTGGCTGGACCCTGACCATTGCCCACCATGCCTTGCGCGACAACCTGCGCGGCAAGTGCATTGCCTTCATGTGGATGACCGTGCTGTTGGGCATGACCTTCCTGGGGCTGCAGGCTTTTGAATACTACGAAGCCTATACCCACCTGAATTTGAAGCTGAGCTCGGGGGTATACGGTTCCACCTTCTTCATGCTCACTGGCTTCCACGGTTTGCACGTGTTCGTGGGTATGCTGATGCTGCTGTTCATCACCCTGCGCTTGATGAAGGGGCACTTCACCTCGCAACGTCACTTTGGGTTTGAGGGTGCCGCCTGGTACTGGCACTTTGTGGACGTGGTGTGGCTGGGTCTGTACATCATCGTGTACTGGACCTGATGTCTGGAATGAACCGCATTTAAAAAGGGCGCCTGGCAAGGGCGCCCTTTGTCATTCATGGCCACCGGGCGTGCCTGAGGTCAGGGTTGAAGCGGGACGCCAGTAGGATGAATCCACCCCATCTTGTAGCTCAACAGCACAAACAGGAACAGAGCGATGGACAACCCTACTCGCCAGGCCAGTGCTCTGGCCATACGATTGGTCTTGGGAGCGCCGTCGCGTCCGTCTTGCAGCATGGCTTTGCCGGCAGCCAGCAAGGCAGCAATCACGGCAAGCAGGGCCAGAGCCATCACGATCTTCATGGTGTTTGATTATGTCTGTTAACGCGCGGCGTGTCATGGTGTTGATCGCCACGCTGGCGTCGGTCATGGCCACCGTTTCGCTAGGCCTGTGGCAACTGCGTCGCGCCGACTTCAAGTCGGCCATGGCGCAACAGGTAGATCAACGCCAGCATGATCAGCCCCTGCGCAATGCCGATTGGCCGTGCCAAGACAAGAGCCTGGTTCACCAATTGCAGCAAAGGCCAGTGGTCTTGCAGGGCCACTGGTTAACTGACAAGCTGGTCTATTTGGATAACCGCCAAATGGATGGTCAGGCGGGCTTCTTCGTCTTGACCCCTTTGCGGCTCGATCCCGCGCCAGCGTGTGGACCGGCACTTGTCTTGGTGCAGCGTGGCTGGGTGTCTCGCAACCAGAATGACCGACAGAGTCTGAAGCCCGTGATGACCGAGCCTGATCGCGTTGAAATTCATGGGAACTTATTGCCCGAGGTGTCTCAAATCTATGCCTTGGGGCAAGAGCCGGCATTGCATCAAGGGGTGGCGTCGCCGCTGTTGCGGCAAAACATGAGTCACACCGATTGGACTGCCTGGCTTGGGCAATCCCCGGCGCCTTTTGCCGTGCGGCAGTTTGATAGCCCGCAGGCACCTTCGAAAGATCTGAAACGGGCCTGGCCAGCCCCCGATGTCGGCGTGGGGAAGCACCACGCCTATGCGGCTCAGTGGTTTGTCATGGCCTTGATCATCACAGGACTGTATGTCTGGTTCCAACTCATCCGTCCACGCCGAGCAGCCTGATTCCGGGCCGCTGGTTCAGTTCAGCATCCACAGCCTGCCCGATCCGTCGCGTAGCCAGGCACAGCGCACGCGCCGGGGCCGCCTAAAGATGCTGGCGGTGTGGGCTGTGTGCGCTGCGCCCGTGGTGGCCTCGTATTACACCTACTACGTCATGCGCCCACAAGGCAGGGTCAACTATGGGCAATTGATCCAGCCTCCCATCAGCATGCCGGCCGATGCTTCCTGGTCGCTGCACGATTTGCGCGGCAATGTGGTGCTGCCATCGTCACTCAAGGGGCAATGGTTGTTGGTTACGGTGGCTGGAGGCGCCTGCGACAAGGCGTGTGAAGAGCACCTCTACCAGCAACGGCAGTTGCGCGAAACGCTGGGCAAAGACAAAGATCGCATGGATCGCGTCTGGCTGGTGACGGATGATGCGCCCGTGCGGCAGGAACTCATGCCTGCATTGCAGCAGGCCTGGGTGCTGAGGGCTTCAGATGAAGCCGTGCGCCGATGGCTGTTTCCTCAGGCTGGCCAGGGTCTGAACCAACATCTCTACCTGGTCGACCCCCGGGGTGATTGGATGATGCGCTTTCCCGCTCAGGCAGACCCTAGTCGAGTCAAAAAAGACCTGGCTCGGCTGATGAAAGCCAATGCGTCTTGGGATGAGGCGGGGCGCTGAGCCATGTCATCTCCTTTGGATCTGATCAATCTGGGGCCGGCTGCTGAGGTGGCCTTACTTGGCTTGGTATTGGCCGCCGTGCCTGTGGCCGGGGTGGTCTGGCAGTCTCGCCGGGCTGGTCTTCGTGGTTGGCCGGCATGGCAGCGTGCGCTCACCGTGGCCACACTGTTTTTGACATTGGACCTGGTGGTCTTTGGCGCGTTCACCCGCCTGACCGACTCTGGCCTGGGGTGCCCCGACTGGCCCGGCTGCTATGGCCACACGAGCCCCACGGGTGCTCATTCGGCCATCCAGCAAGCCTGGCAAGCCAGCCCAACAGGGCCAGTCAGCCACAGTAAGGCCTGGATCGAAATGGTTCACCGCTACCTTGCCACCGCAGTGGGGGCCCTGATCACTGGCTTGATGGTTTTGAGCTGGCGTATGCGCCGTCGGGCGGGCGGCTTGTCACCCTGGTGGGCCACCATCACTTTCGTGTGGGTGTGCGCCCAGGGCGCCTTTGGGGCGCTGACGGTCACCATGAAGCTCCAGCCCTTGATCGTCACGGCTCACCTATTAGGGGCCATGTTGGGGGTGGCCTTGTTGACCGCCCAGACCCGCGTGCTGGAGCCTCGTCTTGCCGCCGCACCGAGTCTGGCCGATTCGGCCTATGCCGGCGTGCGCCGCCTGGCAGGGCTGGTCTTGCTGGTGTGTGCTGTGCAGATGGCGGCAGGCGCTTGGGTCAGCACGAACTACGCCGTACTTGCTTGCGATCAGTTCCCACAATGCCAGAACAGTTGGTGGCCGCCCATGGACTTCAAAACGGCCTTTACCCTGTGGCGTCCCTTGGGGGGTGACGGGCAGGGGGGCTGGATCACATTGGCCGCACTCACCGCCATTCACATGACGCACCGTTTGCTGGCGGCAGTGGCGCTAGCAGCGTTGGGGTGGCTGGCATGGCGTTTGCGGAAAGTGCCCGGGGCAGGGCGTGACTGCGCTTGGCTGTGGGGCCTGGTGCTTTGGCAGGTGGCCACGGGGTTGAGCAACGTGGTGCTCGACTGGCCCTTGGCCTCGGCTTTGGGGCATACCTTGGGTGCTGCTTTGATGGTCTGGCGCTTGACTCGACTGATCGTGCGGCCACGCTATCAGGGGCATTCCACTACCACCTTGGGATGAGGCGACTTTTAGAATGAATTCAGCTCAAGATTTTGACGACGAGGTCCCACAGGGAATGCCCATGGCTCAAACTGTTGCATCGCCCGCCGCGATCGCGCCCAGGGCGCCATCGCGTTTTCAGCAGTTCTATGTACTGACCAAACCTCGCGTGGTGCAACTCATTGTGTTTTGTGCCCTGATTGGCATGGCGCTGGCTGTACCTGGTGTGCCTACCACAGCCGAGGCCTTTACGGCCTTGGCCGCCTGCGTCGGCATCTGGCTGGTGGCGGGGGCAGCGGCAGCATTCAACTGTTTGGTTGAACAGCAAATCGACGCACGCATGAAGCGCACCGCCTGGCGCCCCACCGCGCGTGGAGAACTCACGCGCACCCAAACCCTGTTGTTCAGCACGGGCTTGTGCGCGGCCGGTATGCTGATTTTGGCTGTATGGGTGAACCCGCTGACCATGTGGCTGACCTTGGGCACCTTTGTTGGCTATGCCATTGTCTACACCGTGGTGCTCAAGCCCCTTACGCCGCAGAACATCGTCATTGGTGGCGCTTCGGGTGCCATGCCCCCAGTGTTGGGTTGGGCGGCCATGACAGGCTCGGTTGATCCCGAAGCCCTGATGCTCTGCCTCATCATTTTTCTGTGGACCCCACCACACTTCTGGGCCTTGGCCCTATACCGGGTTGAGGACTATGCGCGTGCGGGCTTGCCCATGCTGCCGGTGACCCACGGTAATGAGTTCACTCGCCTGCATATCTTGCTCTACACCCTGATCCTGATGGCCGCCACACTGCTGCCCTACGTGTACGGCATGAGTGGACTGATCTACCTGGTGTCGGCCTTGGTCTTGGGGGGCATGTTCGTGTGGCACGCATACCAGCTGTGGAAGCAGTACAGTGATGCTCTGGCGCGCAAAACCTTCAAGTTTTCCATCGTCCACCTGATGTTGATGTTTGCGGCGCTGCTGGTGGACCACTACTACACGATCTGATCATGATGACCCAGCCCCCCCAGGGGCAACCAAGCCGCCGGATCGCGACCTGGTTGTTGGCCGCACTGGCGGCGCTTTCATTGCAGGCTTGCAAACCCACCGCTTCGCCCAATGCCGCGGCCGGCGCCTCAAGTCAGGTGACGGAGGCCGCCCGCTTCAACGCGGTCGACATCACCGGTGCCGAATACGCACGCAAGCTACAACTCAAAGACGTGGACGGCAAGCCTCGTTCACTCGAAGAGTTCAAGGGCAAGGTGGTGTTTCTGTTTTTCGGCTACACGCAGTGCCCCGATGTGTGCCCCACCACCATGGCAGACTTGGCCGCCGTACGCAAAAAGCTCGGCCCTGACGGTGAGCGTGTGCAAGGCGTATTCGTGACCGTTGACCCCGAACGCGACAAGCCCGCTGTGCTCAAACCCTATCTGGCAGGCATGGACCCATCGTTCGTGGGCCTGCATGGCACCCCTGCTGAAATCGACGCCGCGGCCAAAGAGTTCAAGGTCTTCTACCAAAAGGTTGAAGGTCGAGAAGGTGGCTACACCATCGATCACACCGCCGGGGCCTTCGTGTTTGACCCCCAAGGGCATGTGCGCCTCTTTGTGCGCTATGGCATGGGCGTTGAGCCCTTGGCGGCCGACCTCAAACAACTGCTGGCCGCCAAGTCCTGATCCGGGCGCGTCAGGCCGACAGCAAAGTCAAAGACTGGCGCCCGCTCCAGCTCTCGTCTGGCCCCAAAGTCGCCGGCTCCATGATGCGGGCGGCTTCAACGCACAGCATGTGCTGCCAGCCGTCGGCCGGCATGTCCTTCAAGTGCGCGCACTTTTCCGGCCCGGGGTTCCAGATCACGGCATCGGGTAAGTTTTCGCTTTCGATGGACAAGCGGCGGGGGCCTTCACGTAGCAGCAGGTCGTTCGCCTTGGCGTAAATGCGGTCAATCTCACCATGGAAACGCTTTTCAGGGTGATCTTCGATGGCTTCGCCGCCCAAAAGACTGTCGATGAAATGGCAGCCATCTAGCCCCTGCAGGCGAACGTGTGTCAGGTCGTTCACGGCCAAGTAGGTGTGCAACGCCGCTGAAAAGGGCCACGTGGTTTCGCCTGGGTTGTGGGCGAACAACTCCATGTCCAAGCGGCCTCCGCTGATGGACAAGGTCAACTCGAGCGTGAATTGATGCGGCCACCAAGCACGTGTGCTGTCATCGTCGGTCAGCACGAGGGTGGCTTGTGCGTGGTCTTTGCCTTGGCGTACCTCATCCACCTTCCAGGTGCGGGTGCGCGCCAAACCGTGGCGAGGCAAGCTCACATCGGGGCCGCGTTGCTCAAACTGGGGAAAGATGACGGGCACACCGCCGCGAACCGCTTGGCCTTGGCCAGCGACTGCCTTGGGCGACAAGTACAACTGCTCATCAGCCCCGGCGGGTTTCCACGAAACCAAATGACCACCGTGCAGCAAGACGGTGGCTTCAGAGCCGCAAGGCGACTGGATTTTCAGGGCCGGCTGGCCCAGAACTTCGATCAAAGGGAACTGGGAATCACTCATCCCGCAAGTATCCCCTGATCTGACCCCGTTTGCCTGATTCTGTGCCGATCAAGTCGGGCGGCTGCAGATCGACGCCGTGGCAATCAACTCTTCCAGCATGGCCATCGACACCTTGCCCGATACCGCATACGGGTCCAGCACAGGGCGTTCAGAGTATTTCAGCAAAATCGACGGGTTCACGCGGCTCAAATTGGCCTGCCCCATTGTCCACCCCGCGAAACGACGCTCGGTGATTTCTTCGTACATCAGCAGCACCACGTCCTGGTGGCGCGGGTCAGCGGCAATGCGCGCATAAAGCTGGCTGACAGCTTCACGACCGCCCTCCAGCACCTGCATGAAGATGTCGCCGCTGTAGCAAAGCAGGCCGGTGATTCCTTTGACCGGGTTCTCGTTGCGAGACACCGTCAGGATCTGATCAATGACCTCGGCGCTCAAAGGTGCCTTGGCACGGCTGGCATAAAGCAAACGAACCAGCATGGTGTTCAACCCTTGCGATTGTTGACGAGCGACAGGAATTCCCGGCGCAGATTCGGATCTTTCAGGAACGAGCCCCGCATGACACTGTTGATCATGCGTGAATCCATGTCCTTCACCCCGCGCCACTGCATGCAGAAATGGTCGGCTTCCATCACCACGGCCAAGCCGTCGGGGTTCATGCGCGACTGGAGCAAGTCAGCGACCTGGGTCACGGCTTCCTCTTGAATCTGTGGGCGGCTCATGATCCAGTCGATCAGGCGAGCGTACTTCGACAGGCCGATCAGATTCGAGTGTTCATTGGGCATGATCCCGATCCACACCTTACCCATGATGGGGCACAGGTGGTGCGAGCAAGCACTGCGCACCGTGACCGGCCCCACGATCATCAACTCATTGAGCCGTTCCACATTGGGAAATTCTGTGACATCGGGAGCGGCTTCAAAACGGCCCTTGAAGATTTCCTTCAAGTACATCTTGGCCACGCGCCGAGCGGTGTCCTGCGTGTTGTGATCGCTCTCGGTGTCGATCACCAGGCTCGACAGTACGCCTTGCATCTTGCCGGCCACCTCGTCCAACAACTTTTCCAACTCACCGGGCTGAATGAACTCGGCGATGTTGTCGTTGGCGTGAAAGCGCTTTTGCGCCTCCTTGATGCGTTGCCGGATCTTGACCGACACCGGCACGCCTTCGTCAGAAGACGAGTCACCCTGGGATGGGGTGTCAATGGCGCGAAGCTTGGGAGTGGTCATGTGAGTGCGTTGCTAGGTTGAAGACAAGCCAACATGCTAGCGCGGCTGGGGAAATTGTGCACGACCACTCGGCGCGTAAGGCTACGGGTAGAGGGGGCAAGTTAGGTTGGCTTGCCAGTGGAACTTCACGCGCACGCGGCTCAGTCGGTGACGCGAGTGCACGCCTGAGTCATCCATCAACACGGTGCGCGAATGGCTTCAAACTGGTTGGCAAAGCCGCTTTGGGCCGCCTTGGTTGGCAGTGAGACGGTGTTCATATCGTAGTGTGTAGCGTATGGAACCAGCTAGTGTGCTCCAGTCTATTTGCGCCTCGCCTCTGCCTCGCGTCGCTCCACATCAGGAAACAACGCTTTGGCGCCCTTGTCGGTATTGAACGCTTTATCAAACTCTTCGCGATTTTTCCAAACCTCAACACCGTCTGGCGTGCCATAGATGACATAAGTGAAGTCGAGGTGCTTGGGCTTAGAAAATGGGCTGATGCGATGTTTGTCAGACCAACTCATGGCAACCAGTTTGGCTTTACCTTGTTCATCGATGTCATAAACCCGGTGGTAGATGTCGCGGCCTAGTAGCCGCAATGACGTCGGGTCCGGAGGCAGCAGATCGTCATTGAATGTGGGGTTAGGGCCTGGCACGGGTAGCCGATAGTTGCGGTAGGTGACGATGCGTTTGAGGCGGCCTTGATCGTCGTACTGCTCATGCCGCAGCATGGTGCCGCTGCCGAAGTAATACCGGTCGCGTGACAGATGTTCGTTGGGCTTGAATAACTCGTATAACTGTTCCGCTCGGCCGTAGATGGTGGTGACTCTGCGGCGCTCATATTTGTAGAGTTCGTCACGGTTTTCCAGCACGCTGAATGGCACGCCAGGTTGCGTGAAAACGTAGGTCGAACCGGCCCAAGTACGTCCGGTGTATTTGCTGGCAATATAGTCAGCCACTGTGTTGCTGGGGTTGTCGTCTTTGCTGCCTAACCGTGCTTCCGGCCGGCCAGCCATTTCAACGATACCCTGAGCAAATTGCGCCTTGAAACCAACGATGGCTTTGGGGTCATTGTCAAGGATGACCCTGCCTTTTCCGTTCCAAGTGTCCTCTTTGTTTGGCCACTGTTCGTAGCGATAAGACTGACTATTGTCGCTGCTGTCAGTCGTATTGGGACGGTACTTATATATTTCGAACCGATCTTCAGCCGAGGGTTGGCCTGTTGGGCATTTGCCCGCTCCCGGCACAACGGCCATGGTGATGCGATTGGCAGAGTCGTAGCGGCGGCAATAAGTGTCTCTGCGGGGAACATCTCCGGAGGTGGAGCCTGCGTTGATTTTGCTCAAGCGCCCGTATTCGTCGTAATGAATCAGGTCGATGAGACTCAGCCTATGGGTTTCAGCCAAAGATCGAAGATCTTTGTGAGGCTTCAGCGCCTTTCGTATCAGTTCATACCCTGGGCGGTCTGACGGGTCGCTATTCGAAGCAACCCACCACACCTCTTCTCGACAACTGCGCCAGGTGTTCTTGCCTGTCGGTTCAAAAAATGTCGCAAAGACTCGCTTTGGCCAGGGTGCTTGTACGGTGCTCAACGCAGCAAGTTCTGTGTCGCTGACGGTTTTGGGAAACACCAACGTGGCGTTTGTTGAGCCATTTGGTACGAACCGCCAGCCGAGGCTGTCCTCTGTGAAGACCACGCGGGTTTCATTGTCAGGCTGAACTAACCAGTCCGATGATGGGTGGCATGCTGCTTTGCATGCGCTACTCCAAAGAAACAGGACACAAATAGCCAAGGTGAGAAGTGGCTTGATTGGGCTTTTCATGATGCCAGTGTGCCTGTTGGGCGATCGGTGTTCATTGCCAAACGTTCCGGTGTTTTGCCAGTTTGGCCATTGGTGGTGTTGCCTGCCAAGTCGACGCTCTTTTCGCGGTATGGCATATGTTTGATTTGGGTGTGCTTCCCCCAATCAAGCGGTGCTGCGACGAAGAAGCCAACGATGTTATCTTTCAAAAAATTGATAGCGGGGACGACATCGTGAACGGTCCCGTCTGGGTATGAATGAGTTTGAACCGTATCTGAAAGGTTCTGTGGTGCTGTCATGAAATTCGGTTGCAGCGCGGGCGGAAGATAGTTTTTCAACAAGGAGCGATCTTGGCGTTCTTTTTCTCCGCTCCACTTGTCCATGAGGGATACGATGGGGTTCACGACCCAGGTCTCCAGGTAGCCATCCTCCGGTTTGAAGGACTGTTGTTGGTTGCTCGGCAGGCCAGTAAACACTTTTTCGTACAAAGCCAGGTTGTTGCGAGCAATGGCTTGAATCGTCGCAATGGTTTTAGGATCGCAGGGCTTGTCCAGCACCATCTCAAACGATTGTTCGGCAACCTTCTCGATTTTGCCTGGATCCGTTGTGTCACGCGGAGGGTGAATGGTTGGATCTTTCGCATCCGGATCGGCCCGTTGGAACGACCCGAAATAGGGAACCTTGCCCACATCAAACCCAAAATGCTTGCGCCACAACTGACGACGTAGATTGCGGGCAAAACCACGCGTTTGCACAGGCAGGGTGGGCGATCCCAAGTTCTCTAACTTGCAATCAGCCGTATCCACAATAACGGCCGCGATTTCTGTATCTCCGTTGCCGGTCAAGCTCCGGTCGTTGGTGTTGGCGCTGCCAATGATGGCGACTGCATCATCCACGATCATCAGCTTGGAGTGGATGTAGATTTGCTCGGTAACCAGATACCGGCCAATTTCACGCTTAAATTCTTCGTCGTTGGTGACGGGGTCCCGTTCGTACTCCACGGTGACACCGTAGTTGCGCATATTGAGTACCGTCAGGTATTGCGTCCATTGCGACGCATCACGCCCCTTGGCTTCTAGGGCGCGTTGTATGCGCTTAATTAGGCTGTCGTCACCATTTTGAAGGGTTGCCAGTGCCAACCAGTGCTGCTTCCAGACAATTGGCGAGTTGATGTCACCCTCCGGGTGAACGGGAAGCACAAGGTACACGTGAAACGGCGTCTCGGCTTCGATGTGATCCTGGATGCGTTTGGCCAACTCAATTGCAATGGTGTTTTGGATGCCATTGCCTTCATTGCCCATATCCTTGGCTTCGAAGGATTTGGCGCCGCTCTCGCCACGCCAATCCCCAAACCCGGAGATGAAGAATTGGGTTTCAATGTAGATGTAGTTGTCTGCACTGCGGATGCAGTTCACCATCGCGTTCAGGATGTTGTTCTGGTGCTGATCTTTCCAGCCGGCCAAACATTTCTTCCACATGCCAATGGCTCGCTGGTCCTTGAACAGTTCAAGGTCATCTGGCGAATCAGATTCATCTTCCAGATGCTCGTTCGATACAGACCGAACGATTTGAATTTCAGCGGATCCCCGCTTCTGAGCTTGAGATTGAGCCAGCAGATCCCATGCGCCAATGTCAGTCAGCCATTTTTTGTCGATCTTGTGCGGCCCTTTTGAGAAAAGGTGCATGATGCGGTCGAGACCGTTTTCACCCATGTTCCAGCGCCGAACAAAGTTGCGGTGAATGTCCACAACCGATGGACCATGCAATTGAACATGAACGTCTTGCCACGGCATACGCGGTTGCCGCCCCTCGTCCAGCAACTTGCCGCCATAAGGGGCAGCAAAGTTGAATTGCTCCATTTTGCGACGCTCATTATTGTTAATGCCCCGCAACTTTGGCACACAAGGGTTGTACATCTCGTTGATCGTGAAATTCTTGGGGTCAATGACCACATCAAAATTTCCGGTTTCCCATCGACCATAGCTCAAGTCAATGCCGCCGATGAAGGCCACTTCACCATCTACCACCACGAACTTTTGGTGGTGCGAGTAGTCCCAGCCATCACCCTGGTCTGAGGTGGCTCCTTGCTGCAGAGCCAGTACCGATCCTTTGTAGCCCGGCTTATTGAGGCCATTGATTTGTTCCGCCACCAAATCATCAAATGTGCCTACAGCGTCCGTTGGAGATTTGTACAACAGCACCCGGAACTGGATGGGCTTCTCTTTGATGATGTTTTCGATGACCGCATGCAATCGCCCCGGAAATTCGGGTGAACCTCGTTCGACGAGTTCCACGTCAAAGGCCATTTGCCAATCAGCAATCCACACAAAACTCTTGGCTTCGGTGATGGCCTTGTGAATGGCCTCTAGGGCCATTTTCCCATTTTCGAGCAAGGTCACTTGATTGCCTTGGCGCGGCAGAGAGAATGGGCGTTGGTTGCAAAAGTACTGCCCTGTGTCACTGATGGATGTGTCTGACGCCAGTGACAATTGCGCTTCGAGTGGAAGTGGTCCGTTCATGATCGTCAAGCTTGGGTTTTGCTCTTGGGGGAGCCGTTCAAATTGGACCCGTGGTTGTCTTCCGCCCAATGCGTCAGGAACTCTTTGTGCAGGGAGTCGACATGCTCGTCAGAGACAGCAAAGTTGTTTGCATCGAGGATTCGCTGCTTTTCAATATCAGCTGCTGATGCGGCGAGATAGGTCATGCTGATCGGCGTGGCATTGGGGCCCGAAACCAGCCATATATTGCCGGGACGCTGAGACACCTCTTTCCACAGGTCAAGGCGTTGCTGTTCGTCCATGGTGCATTCACCAGATGCGGTTGTCACGCCTGAATGAATGGTTTTATGGTGGTTGGCTTTGGCAATGGCGCTGCCTGCGGGGTCTTTTAGAACCACCAGACTCCAAGGTCGGTTAGCCAGTGGTTTGCCATTTGTACCTGGCATGTCTGTCATCGCTATCTTGAATTTTGGCGGCTTGATGTCGGGCAGGGTGCTTTGGGGAAGGGCAGGCATCGACGTGCTCACGGTCCCGCCCCCCACCATCGACTTCTTCCCAGCCTGCACCATGATCTTGCCCGGTGCTTGCGCTGTGAAGCTCCCGCCCTCAATCGTGATGCTGGCCCCACCGCTCACGGCCAGCGTCACCTTCTTGGCCGCAGCAATGTTGATGGCGCCATTGGCAGACTTGATCTCCAGCGCGGCCTTGGATGCAATTTGTGCAGGGCCTGCCTGGGCTTGCATGTCAATGTCGCCTTGCGCGGCAATCAGGCTCAATCCCTTGCCTGCAGCTTCATTGCCAGCCTGAATGGCGCCCGCCAAAATGCCAATGGCCTGGCCCGTGTGAACACGCGCTTGGCCACCTGATGCGATTTGGCTGTCTTGCCCGCTGGCGATCTGGGTGGTGTCATTGGCGGACAAGATCAGGTCTTGCCCGGCGGTGATACCGACACCGGCTTTGCCCACGATGGCAATGTTGGCGTCTTCCATGTGGGGCAGTTGATCTTGGTCGATCGTGTGGCCCAGGTTTTGCGGCAGTTTGGCGTGTTCACCCTGCGCGCTGGCCAGGGCCACGGTTTGGTGGGTGCCTGCGGCTTGGTTGAAGGTTGTGGCAAGTTGTTGTGCCTGTTTTGCCAAGGCCATGCCAGGGGCGTTGTCGCCTGCGGGCTCGGCGGTTTGGCCTACACCGCCACCCAAGCCAAAGGTGGTCAGCATCACGCCGCGCGCAGCACGCAAGCCACCCCAGGCGTCGGTGCGTAGCTCGAAGCCAATGCCTCGGAAGCTGCCCCGGTGGTTGTCGGCCTGGTGCAGCAGGTGGCCCATTTGCAGCCAAGTCTGGCTTTGGGTGGTGTGCAGTTGGGTTCTGAGTTGGCCTGGCGTGTCGTCGAGCACCAGTTGGTTGTAGCCTTGGCCGCCCAGCTCTTTGCTTTTGATGCCGCTCAGTGCGGCGGCGTTGTTCTGCCCGGCTTGGCCGTCTTGCGCTGCACCTGCGGCCGCGCCGTGCCAGGCGGGGCTGTTGCCGCCTGTGCCACTGTTGATGAGGTTGGCTTGGGCGCTGGGGTGGTGGTCGGCGCTGTCAGCAAATGCACTGGTGTCAGCGGCTTGGTTCAGTCCGCCAGGTGTGGGGGGCGTACCGCCTTCGCCTTGGCCGTTGTAGAGGCTGGCCAGCACGAAGGGCTGATCCATGTCGTTGTTGATGAAGCCCACCAGCACTTCTTGCCCAATGCGGGGAATGAATTGCTGGCCCATGCCCGCACCGGCGCTTCTTTGCATGACCCGCATCCAGCAACTGTGGTCGCTGTTGGCGCGCTGGGGGGCGAAGGGGTTGGCCTGCCAGTGGAACTTCACGCGCACGCGTCCCAGCCGGTCGGTGTGGATCTCATCAGCCCCGCTGGCGCTGGTGCTCCCGTTGGGTCCGACCACGATGGCGGTTTGCGGGCCCCAGGCGGTGGCACGTGGGCGGGGCCGCAAGCCGGTGCCGTCCATCAACACGGTGCGCCAAGGCACGTTGCGTCGAATGGCTTCAAACTGGTTGATTCAATTGACGCAGATGATAGTAGTCTGGCGTACTCAGATCATTTTGCAATGTTCCGCCAGTCGCTGAGAAGTGCTCAAATGAATCGTGAACGTAGCGGCTGTAAAAATCTGCAATGGATTTTGCCACTGCATTGCTATCGACAGTGCCTCCACCCTCTCCGCGGCCTTGTGGCGTACGCGCCTGAAATCGCAGCATGTGCCGCATACGCTGGTATTCGGCTTGCCGCTCAGCATGATGTTGATCCGCCTTTTGCTTGATTTGGACGTCAGCCATTGCCATGCCACTGTCAATCCATTTCCAGTAAGGCGTTAAGTGCGACTGGAAATGCTGCGCCACCGTCCCACTGGGCTTCACCTCGGCCATGTAGCGATTGAGCGCGGCAATCGCTTCAGAGGGAACCTCGAACGACGGCTTATATGACTTTTCCCATTCGTCACTTGACTTCATTTCACCCACAGACAACATTTTCAGGCCTGCGCCACGTGCCTCATCCAGCATCTGAAGCAAGGCAATACGGGCCAATGCTGCTGAACGTCCTTGCTGCTGTGCCGCGTAGCCGCCGCCAATGTCGGCATGTGCTCCGGGGTACACGACACATCGGTGATTGCCATTGACAACCGTGAGAGGAAATGCGTCCCGCAATTCATGCGCCGCTACAATGTGAGTACATTTCTGTACGTATCCAGGCACCTTGGTTTTGATCAAATCCGGCAGCTTGTTGGTGCCCGCCATCCCGACTGATTCCACCGTGTCAAATAGGCCAAGGAACTTGATGTTCAGCGGAATGCCTTCATAGCTCAAGCTGGCGCCCTGGATCTTGACTTTGCTGTGTGCGGCCAACCAATGAATGAATGCCCTCGCTTCGGTTGCCCCGCGCGAGAAACCAAATGCGGCGATGTTGATTTCGTCTACACGGCGCTGACCACGCCAATCATCGACTGTCTTGCAGAAGTCAAATAACGCCTTCTCCAGTCGTTCGGTTATCCCGTCTGCAAAACCCAGCCCCAGGACTCGTCCATCCGATTCTGCATACCCTTCTCTTTTGGACGTATAGGTTCCACCTCTCGCTGGAACCTTCACCTCTTCATAGCGATCTTTGAAGGCAAACTGGCGACCAAGCCCTTCATAGTACAGGGCGCTAACTCCGCGTTCAGGCTCTTGATTGTGAGCATCAAATAATGCCGCCACGTTTGAGTGGTTCTTGGGGAAGTCTTTCTCCCGATGATTCCCCGTTCCGTCGAAGAACACACTGATCCACAGCGCAACATGGCAGACAGGGCAGGCCGAACCGGTATTGATTTTTGTTTTGGCCCGGGCTCGACTTACCATGTTCTCTACGGCTCGAACTTTTGGGGTAATGGCACTACTCATTTACTTGACTCCATCTGTTCGCGCCAGTGGGCCAGTGTTCATCGGGCCCGAGTAATTAAGTGCCTTTTCAATTCCTAGCGCTTTGAGCTGGGAATTCATCAGGTCCTGCCGAGGCCAAGTCTCTACAGACCGAACCTCCATCACCACCTTGCGCCCAGGCAGCACGTGAACCACGCCGTAATGAGCAAGATCGGGCCACCATTTTTCAACGATTGCCGTTGTGGTGAAGCCCTGCCCAATGGACGGCTCTAGTTGCACCTGCACTGTTGTTGCGCCAACAGGCAATTCAAAGCAACACATCCCGCCACCGCCGGAAACTGAGCCAGGCTGGACCTTTTTGATGGCGGAGCCAACCGTTTTGCCGTTGATCTTGACCCAGGCGTAACTCTCTTGCGAATAGTTGTAGACCATGCCAGTCAAACTCACGCCAGAGGGCTCGTTCGCACTACACGCAGAGATCAGCCCCAATAAGCCCAGTAGGCCCGGCAGTGTCATTGACAAGAGTGGCCTATTGCGATGGCGCATCCGACCATGAATGCTCGATTTAATTTGCATGTTCAGCGTTCCACTTATCCCAATCTGTTTGAGGTACCGCATCCAAGGCGTCGCCAAATGTGCTGTGGCCCTGTAAGGCTTTTTGCAGCGCCCCAGCAAATGGTGCCTGCCGCTCAAATCCCGGAGGTAGCTGCAAGCTCAGCACAACATACAAGCCCAAATCGGCACTGACTTTCAGCCCAAGTTTTTTTCCGGCTGCTAGTCGTTGGTTGATAACGCGAGTGCTTTGACATGCGCTCAGGTCTTGGAGCAAAGTCGGATCGACTGCACGGACTTGATCGGCCACTGTGAAAGTAAGAAGTGCCTCATTGAGCCTGTCAAACGTGCGCCTGTCAAACCGAAGGGGGCCTAACCGCTGATATCCGGGTTTATGTGCTAACACATGCAGGAAGCCGCACACATCTGGCGCAACCCATCGGAGCAAGGGACCCAGCATTTGGTTGACCATGCCGGGAGAAAGGTGGGCCATCAAATTGCTGCTGACATTCACATCTTGAAATCGAAACAGTGCTTGCGTGTCGTCGGGCAAAGTGACCTCTCGCAAGCTTTGCAAATGTTGTGCAAGCATTCCTGCGTTGACCACCCCCAAAAGAAAACTCACCGCGTGAGTCTCAAATGAGAGGGACACTGCTTTAGCCAATGTCGCCTCTGTCAGTTCAATGAGCAAAGGCCCTGTTCGCACAATTTCCAGCCCCTCCAAATCCTCGTATAGGTTCAATGCTTCGTGGTCTGGGGTGTTTAGATCAGCAATTGGCGCTGCGAGTTGATCTTTCGATAACTTGGCAACATCAACCAGGGCATAGATTGAAATAGGGGCGTTGAGCCCGAGCGACGTTATTTGTGTCTTTAACCAAGCCAATAGGGTTTCGGCTGATTGAGCCTGAAATGGCAGAGCGGGTTTGGGCATGGTTATTTCAGCTTGACAAAAGCACTATTTGAGCTGGCGGCCGCCTGAGCACATGGCAAGTTGAAGTTACTTTTTGCCCAAGTGGGGAAAGGCACAGTGACCTGTGCTCCCCCCACCATCGACTTCTTCCCAGCCTGCACCATGATCTTGCCCGGTGCTTGCGCTGTGAAGCTCCCGCCCTCAATCGTGATGCTGGCCCCACCGCTCACGGCCAGCGTCACCTTCTTGGCCGCAGCAATGTTGATGGCGCCATTGGCAGACTTGATCTCCAGCGCGGCCTTGGATGCAATCTGTGCAGGGCCTGCCTGGGCTTGCATGTCAATGGCGCCTTGTGCGGCAATCAGGCTCAAGCCTTTGCCTGCAGCTTCATTGCCCGCCTGAATGGCTCCGGCCAAAATGCCAATGGCCTGGCCCGTGTGAACGCGCGCTTGGCCGCCTGCTGCGATCTGGCTGTCTTGCCCGCTGGCGATCTGGGTCGTGTCGTTGGCTGACAAGATCAGGTCTTGCCCGGCGGTGATGCCCACGCCGGCCTTGCCTACGATGGCAATGTTGGCGTCTTCCATGTGGGGCAGTTGATCTTGTTCGATCGTGTGGCCCAGGTTCTGCGGCAACTTGGCGTGTTCACCTTGCGCGCTGGCCAGGGCCACGGTTTGGTGGGTACCTGCGGCCTGATTGAATGTGGTGGCAAGTTGTTGCGCCTGCTTGGCCAAGGCCATGCCGGGGGCGTTGTCGCCTGCGGGCTCGGCGGTTTGGCCTGCACCGCCACCCAGACCAAAGCTGGTCAGCATCACGCCGCGTGCCGCTCGTAACCCCCCCCAGGCGTCGGTGCGCAATTCGAAGCCAATGCCACGGAAGCTGCCGCGGTGGTTGTCGGCCTGGTGCAGCAGGTGGCCCATTTGCAGCCAGGTCTGGCTTTGGGTGGTGTGCAGTTGGGTGCGTAACTGGTTGGGGGTGTCGTCTAGTACCAGCTGGTTGAAGCCCTGGCCGCCCAGTTCTTTGCTCTTGATGCCGCTCATGGCTGCGGCGTTGTTCTGCCCGGTCTGGCCTTCTTGTGCGGCACTGGCTGCAGCGCCGTGCCAGGCAGGGCTGTTGCCACCTGTGCCGCTGTTGATGAGGTTGGCCTGGGCGCTGGCTCGGTGGTCGGTGCTGTCCGCAAAGGCACTGGTGTCAGCGGCTTGGTTTTGCCCGCCCGGTGTGGGTGGCGTGCCGCCTTCGCCTTGGCCGTTGTAGAGGCTGGCCATGACGAAGGGCTGGTCCATGTCGTTGTTGATGAAGCCCACCAACACTTCTTGCCCAATGCGGGGAATGAACTGCTGGCCCATGCCTGCACCGGCTGAGCGCTGCAACACCCGCATCCAGCAGCTGTGGTCACTGTTGGCGCGCTGTGGTGCAAACGGATTGGCTTGCCAGTGGAACTTCACGCGCACGCGGCCCAGCCGGTCGGTGTGGATTT
The DNA here is from genome assembly GCA_964453105.1 of uncultured Aquabacterium sp. Classification (GTDB taxonomy): domain Bacteria; phylum Pseudomonadota; class Gammaproteobacteria; order Burkholderiales; family Burkholderiaceae_C; genus Aquabacterium. The sequence goes on from CAYVOP010000045.1 coordinate 18,353, forward strand.
CATCGGCGCCGCTGGCGCTGGTGCTGCCGTTGGGCCCCACGACGATGGCGGTTTGTGGGCCCCAGGCAGTGGCGCGTGGGCGGGGGCGCAAGCCGGTGTCGTCCATCAATACGGTGCGCCAAGGCACATTGCGGCGAATGGCTTCAAACTGATTGGCAAAGCCGCTTTGGGCTGCCTTGGTTTGCAGCGAGGCCGTGTCCACATCGTGGCGCTCGAAGATGCCGCTGTCTTGGGTGGCTTGCAGTGAGCGTTTTGCTATTGCACTCAACGGCAATCATCAAACAAGTTGGGGAGGGTCAAATCCTGGCGCGCTTCCCAGTCCAAGTCTTTGTGTTTGGCCACCACGGTGGCGAGGCACTCCGCCAAGGCTGGATTGTTTTTCTGACCCAACTCGCCGTAGCGGTAGACGTTGGATAGCAGTTCGACCGAGCCCAACTCGCCCTCTTTTGCTGTGGACTTCAGGTATTGCATGGCCTGAACTGGGTCCTGCCAGATGTAGCGTGCGATTCGATACAAATCAAAACCAGCAATGCGCTCTCCATTGGCGTATGCCTTTTTGAGCCAAGACCAGCCTTCTTGCTCACGTTCGTCTCTGACCAGTTGCCAGCCGTGTAGATACTGAGCGCGAGCTAAGCCGCGCTCCGCGGCTTCTTTCTCATAGCGAAGGGCTTCAACGTAACTGCCGGCAAACAACTTTCCCTGTTTCTGCCCTTTGGGTTTGGACCTGAGCGGATTGGAGACCCCTTTGTCCTTAAAAAAGGCCGCCAGGTAAGTCGCGCGTAAATCGCCTAGCTGATGGGCCTTGTCGATCAACAGCCAGGCGTCATATTCGGCGTCGGTACTCTCAATGATGTCCTTCATGAACAGGCTTCGGGTGCTGAAATGGATCAGTGCCAGGTTGATCATGGCCCCAGTGTGTCCGGCATCAGCGGCCTGCTTCAATAGGGCTGCCCCGGCTTCTATGTCTTGTTGGGCCAGCTTCGTCAAGCCTTGTTGATACCAGCTCTCTGCTTCGGCGCTGGCCGGTGGTGCTTTGAATTGATGACCCAGCCCACGCCACTTCGGAAAGGTGTCCCTGGGCGGCACGCACAGCTGCTCGTTGAATACGTAGAGGAATCGTGTGGTGTAGTAAGAGAGGGCTTGGACACAACGCTTGAAGGGGTGGTCGTCTGGCAAGTCTCGATAGCGCGGATCGCCAGAGATCGAAGAGAACCTGCCTTTTACCAATTTATACCCATCGACGTAGGCGTCATTGATGATCAGCTTGCCTTCGTCATAATAGATCTGCAGCACATTCGCCCAAGATTGCCAATCCCCCTGGGCAGCGGCTCGCTCCTTCCATTCTCTGCATTGCGCCACGATCGGAGATTGAGGGTCATAAGGTTTTCGGGGGATGTTTTGAGCGCACCAAGCTCGCACGGCTGCAGGATAGCCACCTTGGGCAGCCTCTAACAGCAGGCGTGATGCGCGCGATTGCTCAGGTTTTCCCAAGGCATGCAATAGCTCGTTGGAGACGTTGTCGCTGGAGCCTCCCTCAAGCAAGGCATACAAGTCGTATTTGGCCGCCAAGCTCCCGGCCTTGATGGCCCGCTCGTAAAAATCTTTGGCTTTTTGCGGATCGCGTTTGGTGGCCCAGTAGACCCCCATGCCACGCAGCGCTTTGGCGTTACCCAAGGCAGCAGCTTGGTCGATGATGGACCACCCACGCTCGATCTCTGCATCATGCTTATTGGTCGAATAGCGCTGAAAGCTCAGCTTGAGGCTGACCAGTTCGTAGCCTTGGTAATACAAGGCTTCAGCGCGAGCCGCGCGTTCGGATGGGGACTCCTTGCCAGCGGAGGCAGCCTGCGTTGCCCCTGCACCCCAACACACGCTGAGAGCCAGCACCCATGCAATCAGTTTATGCATGGCTTGAATTGGCTGAGGTATCACGGGGCTGTTCCTCTTGAGACAGTAACTCCAAGGCAATGCGCGGATCATAGTTGTTCTGCCCATGCGTCCACAGATACGGATAGCTGCACCAAAAACCTTTGACCTGTCCTGTCAATGTGTTTTGTAGCCTTTGTGCCTCGTCGCCTACTGGATAGCGGAAGGCTTCAGACCAAGGCTGAAGCAGATCGTTGGCCTCAGATTGCCAACCCGCCCAGATGCTGGAACCCATTTCGACAGCCTCCTTCTCAGCATTCAGCCTTCTTGGATCTTTGTTCCTTGGCACCCACGGAAACGCACTTTCATAGGCTTGGCTGTTGCTTCTCGCTAGAGCTTGAATCTTGGCTACGGTTTCAGCCGAAGCGGGGGCCTCCAAAATGGACGCCATGTTGGCCGCCGCTTGGGGCCCACCGGGGGGCAATGACGCCGTCAAGCCTAGGTGCTTTTTCCACAGCGATTGTCGAAGATCACGTGCAAACTTGCGAACCATAGCAGGTTTATTGCCGCACAACGTGGCTTGGGTGCATTGGGGGTCCACAATCATGGCGGCGATTTCAGAGTCGCGGTCACCCATCAAACTGCGGTCGTTGATGTTGGCGCTGCCAACAATCACCACGTTGTCATCCACGATCATGCACTTGCTGTGCACATAAATTTGCTCAGTGACCAACGGGCCTTGGGGAATGCGGCCAAAGTTTCGGCCATACAGCAAGGTCAAGTACTTAGACCATCTCGATTCTGGCATTCTCCAAAGTCTTGCAGACAAGTCGTCTGGATCCAGATCATCAATCGTCTCCCCTTGTAAGAGGTATTCTTTCTCGAGCAACGCACGCTTAACCAAGTTGATCAAGCTGTGGCTGCCAAAGGTGATGGTCTGCATGGTGTGATGCATCACACCCATCATCAGGGGGCTGTTCAACAAGCCCTCTGAGTGCAGAGGCAGCATCAGATACACATGGAAGGGGGCGTCTTCCATGATGGCCTGTCTGATACGTGCACCCAGCGCGCTGACGATCAAATTGCTGACTTGGCTGGTTTCTTTGGTGAGGCTGGCGTAGAACAACGGCGTGGCGATGCTCCCCGTTGATGCTTTGAACAAATCATTGGCGCGCTTGAGTTCATCACTCGCCGGTGGCGATGTGATGGGGGCTCCATTGGCATCGACGACTTGCTCCCGCCCATAGTTGGAGATGAAGTACTGGTTTTCGATGTAGATGTACTGTTGCGCGCCCAGAATCGAGCGAATCATCGCCTCTTGTATGTCGACTTGAGGTTGCTCCAGGCCAGCACCCAGCATGGCTTCTGGCAGCGTTCTGCGGCGGCGTAACTCGCGTTCGTTTTGATCTGCACTGGCCGATCTGAGGATTTGAACCGTCAAATTTCCGGGCTTCTCCAATTTGTCGGCAACAAATTGGTCGAGCGGTGTTGGCCCCACTGTTTCGATGGGCTGTGGGTGCTCGGGTTGTCTGAGTCGGTAGTGATCGTGATTGGGCCTAGGTGCAATGGTCAAACCGTTCCAGCGGCGCACGTAGTTGCTGACCAAATCAAAAACTGCGGGCCCTTGTATCTTGAGGTGTACGTCTTGCCAAGGTTGGCGTGGACGATTGTGGTAGTCGAGCAGCTTCTTTTCTTTGTTGTCATAGGCCTCTCTGGCACCGCCGGGCTTTGTGCCTAAATCGACCCAAGCCTGTTCATCTGGTTCGATCGAGCGAGTGTGTGGCACACAGGCGTTGTACATCTCGTTCAGGCGCCGCGAAGCTTTATCCGCAATGACGTTGAAGGTGTGATCGTCTCGTCGCCCATG
>CAYVOP010000046.1:0-21446 GCA_964453105.1 uncultured Aquabacterium sp.
CCGCCGGCTCGGTCATCATCGGCATGCACCACGATCAGGACATCCGCAACATGGGTGGCCTGTGGAAGTACATGAAGATCACGTGGATCACCTCGCTGCTGGGTTCTCTGGCACTGATCGGTACGCCTTTCTTCTCGGGCTTCTACTCGAAGGATTCGATCATTGAGGCGGTGCATGCCAGCCATTTGCCCGCAGCCGGCTTTGCCGAGTTCGCGGTGCTGGCTGGGGTGTTCGTGACGGCTTTTTACAGCTTCCGGATGTATTTCCTTGTCTTCCACGGCAAAGAGCATTTCCATCACAAGCCATTCCCTGGCGAGCATGATCATCACGATGATCATGGTCACGATCACACGCCGCACGAGTCGCCTTGGGTGGTGACCCTGCCGTTGATCCTGTTGGCCATTCCTTCGGTGCTGATTGGCTACTTCACCATTGAGCCCATGCTCTATGGCGACTTCTTCAAGGATGCGATCTTCGTGAATCACGAATTGCACCCTGCGATGGAAGAGCTGAAGCACGAGTTCCACAATGCCTGGGCCATGGGCCTGCACGCTGTGACAACCCTGCCGTTCTATCTGGCTCTGGGTGGCGTGGTGACTGCCTTCGTGTTCTACATGGTGGCGCCGCAGATTCCGGCAACCTTTGCCAAGGTCTTGCGTCCGTTGATCGTCATTGGCGAGAACAAGTACTTCCTGGATTGGATTAACGAGAACATCATCGCTGCCGGTGCTCGCCTGATTGGTCGAGGCTTCTGGAAGATCGGGGATGTGGGCCTGATCGATGGCTTGATCGTGAATGGCTCAGCCAAGCTGGTGGGCCTGATCGGTTCGATCGTGCGTCTGTTCCAGACCGGTTACCTCTATCACTACGCGCTGGTCATGATCTTGGGGGTGTTCGCCCTCATGACTTGGTTCGCCTTCTTGCATCACTGAGCGCGGGGACCAGCACATGCAAACCATGTCCAATATTCTTTCTCTGGCCATCTGGATCCCGGTGGCATTCGGGATCCTGCTGCTGGCGGTCGGTCGCCAGGAAAATGCCACCGTGACCAAATGGGTGGCATTGATCGGCTCGATCATCGGCTTCGCCGTCACCATTCCCTTGATGACGCAGTTCGATAACGGCACTGCCGCGATGCAGTTTGTCGAGCACGCTTCGTGGATTGAACGCTTCAATGTGTTCTACCACTTGGGCGTGGACGGCATCTCCATGTGGTTCGTTCCGCTGACCGCCTTCATCACCATCATCGTGGTGCTGGCGGGTTGGGAAGTCATTGAAGATCGTCCACACCAGTACTACGGCGCCTTCCTGATCCTGTCGGGTCTGATGATCGGCGTGTTTTCGGCGTTAGATGGTCTGCTGTTCTACGTGTTCTTCGAAGCAACCCTGATTCCGATGTACATCATCATCGGCGTGTGGGGTGGTCCTCGTCGCGTGTACGCAGCGTTCAAGTTCTTCTTGTACACCTTGCTCGGTTCTCTGCTGATGCTGGTGGCACTGGTCTACCTGTACTACAAGTCGGGTGGCAGCTTTGACATCGTGACCTGGCAGAAGTTGCCCTTGGCTGCTACGCCACAGGCGCTGCTGTTCGGTGCGTTCTTCGCTGCCTTTGCGGTGAAGGTGCCCATGTTCCCAGTTCATACCTGGTTGCCTGACGTGCACGTGGAAGCGCCTACCGGTGGTTCGGCTGTGCTGGCGGCGATCATGCTGAAGCTGGGGTGCTACGGTTTCCTGCGTTTCATGCTGCCCATCGTGCCAGATGCGTCTCACGAGTTTGCCCCCGTGGTGATCGTGTTGTCGCTGATTGGTGTGATCTACATCGGTCTGGTGGCCATGGTTCAGCAAGACATGAAGAAGCTGGTGGCCTATTCGTCGATTGCGCACATGGGCTTCGTGACCCTGGGTTTCTTCATCTTCAACGAACTGGGTATTTCCGGTGGCCTGGTGCAGATGATTTCCCACGGCTTCGTGTCGGGCGCGATGTTCCTGAGCATTGGCGTGCTGTACGACCGCGTGCATTCGCGTGAAATCGCCAGCTACGGCGGTGTGGTCAACACCATGCCCAAGTTCGCTGCGTTTGCGTTGCTGTTCTCGATGGCCAACTGCGGCCTGCCGGGTACCGCTGGTTTCGTGGGCGAGTGGATGGTGATTCTGGGTGCCGTCCAGTACGATTTCCTGATCGGTCTGCTGGCTTCCACCGCTCTGATTTTTGGCGCTGCTTACACCCTGTGGATGTACAAGCGCGTCTATTTCGGTGATGTCACCAATGACCACGTCCGTGAGTTGAAGGACATCAATGCCCGTGAGTTCCTGATTCTGGCTTTGCTGGCTGCGGCCGTGCTGTGGATGGGCATTCAGCCCAAGCCCTTCACCGATGCTATGCATGTGTCTGTGACCGAGTTGATCAAGCACGTCTCGATCAGCAAGTTGAACTGAAGGCCAACCCCCTATGAATAACTTGAATTGGCTGGCGGTGACGCCTGAAATCCTGCTGCTGGGGATGGCCTGCCTGGTGGCCCTGGTGGATCTGTTCGTGACCTCGCCGAACCGTCGGCCAACCTATTGGTTGTCGCTGCTGTCGTTGGCCGGGGTGGCTGGTTTGCACTTGGTTCACATCGACAACCCGGCTTCGGCTTACGCCATGCAGGGCATGGTGGTGACAGACCCGATGTCACATCTGCTGTCGTTTTGCGCGACTTTGGCAGTGATGGCGACATTGGTGTACGTTCAGAGCTATGCCGGTGACCGCGAGATGCTCAAGGGCGAGTTGTTCTCGCTGAGCATGCTGTCGCTGCTGGGCATTTCCATCATGATCATTGGCAACAACTTCCTGACCATTTATTTGGGTCTGGAGTTGATGTCTCTGTCTTTGTACGCCCTGGTGGCATTGCGCCGCGATAACGCGACGGCGACCGAAGCGGCGATGAAGTACTTTGTACTGGGTGCGCTGGCGAGCGGTTTCCTGCTGTATGGCTTGTCGATGATGTATGGCGCGACGGGCTCGCTGGATCTCAGCGAGGTCTACAAGGCGACTTTGACCGGTCAAATCAACAAGCAAGTCCTGGCCTTCGGTTTGGTCTTCATCGTGGCTGGCCTGGCATTCAAGCTGGGTGTGGTGCCTTTCCATATGTGGGTGCCTGATGTGTACCAAGGCGCGCCCACGGCCGCTACGCTGTTGGTGGCGGGCGCTCCCAAGCTGGCTGCGTTTGCCATCACCATCCGCCTGCTGGTGGAAGGCCTGATCAACACAGCGACCGACTGGCAGCAGATGTTGATGATCTTGGCCGTGTTGTCGATGACCATTGGTAACCTGGCGGCCATTGCGCAGACCAACCTGAAGCGCATGCTGGCTTACTCCGGTATTGCTCAGTTGGGTTTCATGTTGCTGGGCTTCGTGCCTAGCGTGGTGTCGGGCAATACCGTGTCGGCCGGAAACGGTTATGGCTCGTCGTTGTTCTACATCCTGATCTATGTGCTGACCACTCTGGGTACCTTCGGCTTGATCATGCTGTTGGCTCGCCCTGGTTTCGAGTCGGAGCAGATTTCAGATCTGGCTGGTTTGAACAAGCGCAGTCCTTTGCTGGCTGGTGCCATGGCGGTGTTCATGTTCTCGCTGGCAGGTATTCCTCCTACGGCGGGCTTCTACGCCAAGCTGGCAGTGCTGCAGGCGCTGATCACCACCAATTCGCCCTTGCTGTTGCAAGTGTCGATCCTGGCGGTGCTGCTGTCGCTGGTCGGCGCGTTTTACTACCTGCGTGTGGTCAAGGTGATGTACTTTGATGAGCCGGTCGATCCGACCCCGCTCAACGAAGGCAGTCAGGCTCGCACGCTGTTGTCGGTGAATGCTTTGGCTGTGCTGGTTCTGGGTGTATTGCCTGGTGGCCTGATGGCTTTGTGCGCACGTGCCATCACTCAGTCTCTGGCTGGTTGATGCTCAACTGAATCGAATTCCATGCCTGGATTGGTTCCTTCTTGGTCAGTGGCGGTGGTCTTATTGGTGACCCTGTTGCTGGCCAATTTGCCTTTTGTGTCGGACCGTATTTTTGTGCTGGGTCCGAAGCGCTCGCCCAAGTCGGTGGGGTGGCGTTTGATCGAGTTGCTGGCGTTCACCGCTGTCACGGCTGCTCTTGGCCGAGCGCTGGAAACTCACCTCGGTCAAGTGAGTCCCTTGCGCTGGGAATTTGTGGCTGTGTGGGTGTGTGTCGTAGCAACCTTCGCTTTTCCCGGTTTCGTCTGGCGCTATTTGAGGCGTCATTGAGTCATGGCTGTTGCCCCCAAGCTTCCTTTTGGCGAGGATGATTCGCACCTGCGCGAAACAACGGTGTCGTCCCAGACGGTGTATCAGGGGCACTTTCTTGAACTCAAGCGCGACGAGATCGCTCTGCCGGATGGCGGACGGGCAGCCAGAGAGTATGTGATTCACCCGGGTGCGGTGATGATCGTGGCGGTGTTGCCTGACGGGCGACTGGTGATGGAGCGGCAGTACCGCTACCCTGTACGCCAGACCATGATCGAGTTTCCTGCCGGCAAGCTGGATGCGGGCGAAGGAGGCCTGGCCTGTGCGCAGCGTGAACTGCACGAAGAAACGGGCTACCGCGCGGCTCGGTGGGCACGGGCTGGTGTCATGCACCCGGTCATTGGTTATGCCACCGAGGTCATCGAAATTTGGTTTGCCGATGGGCTGACGCTGGAGCAGCGCCACCTGGACCAAGGTGAATTTCTGGACGTGTTTGCCGCGTCGCAAGAAGAGCTGGAAGCCTGGATGCAGGCGGGGCAATTGACCGATGCCAAGACGATTGTAGGCATGATGTGGCTGCAGCGTTGGCGTTCGGGGCATTGCCAGTTGGACTGGCAGACTGTAGATTGAGACGGTCTGGACTTCAGGCCGGTGAGTAAGCCATGCTGGTTGTGGATCTGGTGTGTGCCGATAGGCACCGTTTCGAGGGCTGGTTTCAGTCTTCAGATGATTTGTCGTCTCAGCAGACTCGAGGCCTGTTGAGTTGCCCTGTCTGTGGGCACCAAGACGTGCAGCGCTTGCCTTCTGCCACGCGATATAACCGTTCCGGTGTGGGCGAGTCGCCAGATGTGCCGCAGCGGCTGGCGCAGCCAGAGGAGCCGTCGCGTACGACAGGGTTGAGCCCCGACGCGAATGAGGTGGTGCGCGAGTTGCAGTCAGCTTATCTGCATGCGGTGCGCCAAGTGATCCAGTCAACAGAAGATGTGGGCGATCGCTTTGTGGACGAAACCCGCAGGATGCACCATGGGGAGGAGCCTCCTCGGCCGATTCGCGGGCAAGCAACGCCTGATGAAGCAGAATCGTTGCGAGAAGAGGGCATTGATGTGCTCAGCTTCGTAGTGCCTGATGCCTTGAAGGGGCCGGTGCAGTAACCGGCTGCGTCAGCCTGAGGTGAGTGACTCGATCACTCTGAAGCAATCACTCGCCCGGGGTTGAGCAGGCCCTGCGGGTCAAGCGAGCGTTTGATTGACCGCATCCACTGAAGGCGAACAGGGTTGGCTCGGGCGGCCAGTTCGTCTTTTTTGAGTTGACCAATACCGTGCTCGGCTGACAGGGTGCCTTGAAGCTCCTGAACCAGGTCGTACACAATTTGGTTGACTGATTGTTCGTGCTGCGACAGGAAGTCTTGGTCTCGCGTGCCTTGCGGTGCCTGCACGTTGTAGTGCAGATTGCCGTCGCCCAGGTGGCCAAAACACACGATGCGGCAGCCGGGAAACGCTGCAGACAGGCGCGTTTGGCAGGTTTGAACGAACGTGGGCACGGCCGAAGTGGGTACGGCAATGTCGTGCTTGACCATTTGACCTTCGATTTTTTCGGCCATGGGAATGGTTTCGCGCAACTGCCACATGGCGTGGTACTGGTGCTGGTTCGTGCTGAGCGTGGCGTTAATAGCCAGACCCTGGTGGATGGCCCGGCTGATCAGGTCTTCCAGGTTGGTCTGCAGCGATTCCGCTGATTGCGGGCTTCCGGCGTCGAGCAAGACCAGCCAGTCAGGGGCAGGGTTTCCGACGGCGGACATGAGGTCTGCTGCAGCGCGGGCTTGCGTTGGGGTGTGACGCAGGGCAATTTGGTAGGCGTCTCGGTGAATGATCTCGAAGCCGGTGAGGCTGGCATCGAGATGCTGGCGAGCCAGCCCCAGCAGGCCAACGGCGGACTGGATGTCGGGGCAGGTGACCAGCGCGGCCTGCTGCGAGCGCGGGCGAGGGAATAGCCGCAGGGTGGCTGCGGTGATCACGCCGAGCGTGCCTTCCGACCCAATGAGCAGATCCTTGGTGGCGTAGCCGGTGTTGTCTTTGCGCAGTGCGCGGAGTTCGTCCAGAACGCTGCCGTCGGCCGTTACGGCCTGAATGCCGAGACACAGGTCGCGGGCTGTGCCAAAGCGCAGTACCTGGGTACCGCCGGCATTGGTGGCGAGGTTGCCGCCAATGGTGCAGCTTCCCTCGGACGCCAAGCTAAGGGGAAACAGCAGGCCAGCGTCGAGTGCAGCATCTTGAACCTGTTGCAGGGTGCAGCCGGCTTCCACGCTGAGTGAGAGGTTCTCGGCATCGACCCCCAAAATGCGATTCATGCGCCGCAGATTGACGACCAGTTGTGCGGCTGAGGCATCGGGGATGGATCCCCCTACCAGGCTGGTGTTGCCCCCTTGGGGGATCAGTGAAATCTGGTGCTCGCTGCACCAGCGCACGATCTGCTGCACCTCTTCGGTCGAGCGAGGGAAGACGATGGCGAGCGCTTGGCCTTGGTAGCGTTTGCGCCAGTCTTGTTCGTAAGGAAGGCGGTCTGCTGCGGGGTGGCTGCCGTCGATCATGGGCACGCCTGGCAGCCTCGCGCGAAGTTCTGCCAGGAGGGCTGCGCTGGGCTTAGCCGCCATTTTTCTTGGCCTTAGGCGGCAACACGCGCAGGCGCAGGCGAACGTAAACGGCGCAGGCCGTGAACAGGGCCACGCTTAGTACGGTTTCGATGATGGCCAATTGTTGCGATACCCCGTGGTCGCTGGTGGCGCGAACCACCCCTTCGGTGAAGTAAAGCCAGACTAGCAGGGACAGCCAGCGGTAGGTGTACAGCCGGTGCTTGAGGATGCCGGGCAGCGCGAAGGTAAGAGGCAACACTTTGAGTGCCAGCGCGCCGGTGCCACCTGGCAATGGGGCAAGTTTCAGCTCCCAGGCCAGCCCGAGGGCCATGAGCAGGATGACGCTGAGCAGTGAAACCGTTCGCAATTGTTCGATGGTGCGGCGGCGGGCGGGGGGATGTTCACCCACGACATGGGGCTCAGGCGATTGGATGTCAGACATGGACGGAGGGTGTCTCGGATCTACGGCAAAACGGAACTTTAGCCGCTGTGGCTGGCATCATAGCCAGATGATTTCCAAATGGACGAAATGGCAGGCGGCGCAGCATCGTTGGGCGCTTCTGATTGCGACTCTGCAGCAGTGGCCCTGGATGCAGACCATTCACACTCTGCGCCAGCGTTTCAGGGAAGACCGCCTGGGCCTGACAGCGGGTAGTTTGACCTTCACCACCACGATTGCATTGGTGCCCCTGGCCACCGTGATGCTGGCTTTGTTCAGCGCATTTCCGGTGTTTTCCCGTTTTCGCAAGGCTGTGGAGCAGGAGTTCATTACGGCGTGGGTGCCCGATGCGATTGCCAAGCAAGTGCTGTTGTCAATGGGCAAGTTCACAGGCAAGGCCAGCCAGTTAGGTGGGGTGGGCATGGTGGCCTTGGGCCTGACGGCCATGGCCTTGATGCTGACGATCGATCACACGCTCAACGGCATTTGGCGTGTGCGACGTGTGCGGCCGATTGCGCAGCGGGTGCTGGTTTACTGGGCAGCCCTGACGCTGGGGCCCTTGATGCTGGGCGCGAGCCTGTCGGTGACGTCGTATTTGCTGTCGGCCTCGCGCGGTTGGGTGGACGCTTTGCCGGGCGGTGTGGGCTTCCTGTTGAGCCTGGTGGTGTTCTGCATGCAGACAGCGGGTTTTGCTGCGCTTTACAAATACGTGCCCAATACTTTTGTGCGCTGGGAGCATGCCTGGGCCGGGGCATTTTTTGCCTCGGGCGGTTTGGAGTTGGCGCAGAAAGGGCTGGCGCTGTATTTGGGCAAGGTGCCTGTGTACGCCACGATTTACGGCGCCTTCGCGGCTGTGCCCATTTTTCTGGTCTGGATTTACGTGAGTTGGGTGACAGTGTTGATGGGCGCCGTGGTGGCCGCCTATGCGCCCAGCTTGCTGTCGCAAGTGAAGCGGTGGCCTGATACGCCTGGCCAGCGGTTTCAGATATGTCTGGCTGTGCTCAAAACTTTGACTTCAGTGCAGCACCAACCACAGCGAGGATTCAGTGCAGAGAAATTGGCGGACCGGCTGAAAACGGACCCACTGCAGATCGAGCCGATGCTGGAGTTGCTGATCGAGTTGGACTGGGTGGGCTTGCTTGACGATGCGAATGAAGAAGAGGGCGGGCGCTATGTGCTGCTTTGCGATCCTCAGGTGACGGTGCTGGCACCGCTGTTGGGCCGCGTTTTACTGCAGCCGGACGGATTTACTGTGGGGTTCTGGTCTGCAGCGCGGTTGGACGACATCACGTTGGCGCAAGCTGTTTCAGGCTGAGGGCCGCAAGAGTGAGGTACTTTGCGGGTTCGGCCCTATTTTTTTGCCAGGGCTTCCATCTGATCCTATTGGCTCATGCTTCAGCTTGAGGCAATATGTTGATGTTGCCCCTCCTGCACCTGCTTGCACAACTTGATCGAGGAGACAGACCATGAAAGTCAGCGATATCCTGCGTGTCAAAGGCAGTACCCTGTTTACCGTCATGCCCGATCAGCCTTTGTCTGATGCGGCCAAGACCATGGCCGAGCACGATATTGGCTCTCTCGTGGTAATGGAGCACGGCGATCTGGCCGGTATGCTGACGTTCCGCGAAGTGATTCAGGCGGTGGTGCGCGCAGGTGGTGTGGTTGGGGGGACGGTGCGTTCGGTGATGGATGATCATCCTTTGATCTGCACCCCTGAGACCGAGATTGATGAAGTTCGCCGGATGATGCTGAACCATCACGCTCGCTACATGCCGGTCATGACCCACAAGACCCTGATGGGGGTGATTTCTTTCTACGACGTGGCCAAGGCCGTGGTCGACAGTCAGGATTTCGAGAATCGCATGCTGAAGGCCTACATTCGCGATTGGCCGGTCGAAGACGAGTCGGCTGCGGAGCGTCGCGTGTTGCTGTGACCCCTGGTCGTGGTCTGATGTGTGTAAGGCGCCCGGCATGTCCGGGCGTTTTCACGAGACAATAGCGGTTTCGCGTTTGAAATTCTGGTTGGCGCTATGTCTGGCAGCTCTTTTGGTCTTCTGTTCTCCGTAGCCAATTTTGGCGAGTCTCATGGCCCGGCCATTGGCTGCGTCATCGATGGCTGCCCACCCGGCATGGCGCTGTCTGAAGCCGACATCCAGCCCGATCTGGATCGCCGCCGCCCAGGCACTTCGCGCCATGTGACACAGCGCAACGAGCCCGATGCGGTTGAAATTCTCAGCGGCGTTTACGAGGGCAAGACTACAGGTACTCCCATTGCTCTGTTGATTCGCAATACCGATCAGCGCAGCAAGGATTACGGCAACATTGTCCAAACCTTCCGCCCCGGGCATGCCGACTACACCTATTGGCATAAGTACGGCATTCGCGACCCACGCGGTGGCGGGCGTTCGTCTGCGCGCTTGACCGCGCCCATGGTGGCAGCAGGTGCTGTGGCCAAGAAGTGGCTGAAGGAGCACCACGGCATTGAAATCCGAGGCTGCATGACCCAGTTGGGGCAGATGGAAATCGGCTTCGAGGGCTGGGAGCATGTGCCTAACAACCCTTTTTTCGCGCCCAATGTGAGTCAAATTGCAGCATTGGAGTCCTATATGGACGAATTGCGCAAGGCGGGTGATTCTTGCGGTGCGCGCCTGATGGTGGAAGCCAGTGGGCTGCCTGTGGGCTGGGGGCAGCCCCTGTTCGACAAGCTTGATGCCGACATTGCCTACGCCATGATGGGCATTAATGCGGTCAAGGGGGTGGAGATTGGCGCTGGTTTTGGCTGCGTGACCCAGCGCGGCAGCGAGCACGGTGATGAACTGACCCCCGAAGGCTTTGCGTCGAACCACTCTGGTGGGGTTTTGGGGGGCATGTCGACCGGGCAGGATCTGCGTGTGTCCATGGCCATCAAGCCGACCAGCTCGATTCGTGTGCCTCGCCAGTCGATTGACCTGGAAGGGCACCCCGCTACGGTCGAAACGTTTGGCCGCCATGACCCCTGTGTGGGCATTCGTGCCACGCCGATTGCCGAGGCCATGCTGGCGCTGGTGCTGATTGACCACGCTTTGCAGCATCGTGCGCAATGTGGTGATGTGCATGTGGCCACTCCCGCGATTCCAGCGCATCGCTGAATCGATGTGGCGTGCTGATCGGCGCGGATAAAGCAAAGGCCTCATTCAGAGGCCTTTTTTCATGGTGCTCAGTTTCGGTGTGGATCAGTGATTGAGTTCTGCCGCGGCATCTGGCCGCTCGATCAGTTCAATTTTGTAGCCGTCGGGGTCGGTGATGAAGGCAATGACGGTCTGGCCGCCTTTGACCGGGCCCGCTTCTCGGGTGACAGCACCGCCTAATGCGGCCGCTTTGGCACGAACTGCGTCGCAAACGGCTGCGGCGTTGTCTACGCCCACCGCAATGTGGCCGTAGGCCGTGCCCAGTTCGTAATGGCTGACGCCGTAGTTGTAGGTCAACTCAATCTCAGCATGGTCGGGGTTGCGGCCGTAGCCCAGGAAGGCCAGGGTGTATTGCTGGTCTGGCCGGTCGGTGGTGCGCAGCAGGGTCATGCCCATGACCTGGGTGTAGAAGTCGATGGAGCGCTGGAGGTCGCCAACGCGCAGCATGGTGTGCAAGAGACGCATGGTGTGCTGATGAAGTGAATGCGAAACCTGAAGTCTGCCAGGGTTAAGAGCGTTGATCGGGATGGATCCAGGATGCCCGTAGTGCTGGCAGGTCCACTTCCAGCCACCCTCGCACGCTGTTGATGAGGGCTAGGCCTTGCGCTTGCATCAAATCGCCTCGGGTAAGCCGCCGCTCGGTCAGCTTGCCTTCAGCCAACAGGGTGGCGCGCATGACGCCTGGTAGCAGTCCGCAAGACAGCGGGGGGGTGTACCACTGCTGGTCGAGTTGCACGGCCAGGTTGCCGATGGTGAATTCGGTCAGTTCGTCGTCTTGGTTGTACAGCAGTGTGTCAAAGCATCCTGTGGGGGCTTTGAATGGCGCGTAGGCTTCGCGCCGGGTGGTCTTGTGGCGAATGAATTCGTCTGCGGGCGGCATGGCGTGGGGCGCCATGGCCACGCGAATGGGCTGGGCCGTATCCGGTAAGGGGGCGGCTTCGACGTGGACCTGAGCTTGGGCGTTGATCAGCACCCGAACTTTGTGGGCGCCGTGGGGGTGAGCTTGTGCCGTGCGCTGCAGCTCACTTCGCAATGTCTGTTCCAGATGAGGTGTTTGCTCAGTTGAAACGTGGTTGAAGTGCAAGGCGGACTGAATGGCGCGTTTCAGATGCGCGGTCAGGCGAGGAATCTGGCCGTTTTCAAGCCGCAACGATTCGAGAATCTGGAAGGGCGTTTCAGCACGCTTGAGGAAGGCCTGCTTGGCCAGCCATTCGTTGGCTTCGCCGGGGCCTGTGGAGTCGAGCGTGATGCCGCTGCCAATGCCGCAAGTCAAGGACCAGGGGTTCGACGGAGGCGTGTGGACGCAGACGGTGCGAATAGGCACGTTGAGGGTGACGCGCCCGCCAGGGTGCATCAAGCCTACTGCGCCACAGTAAACCCCGCGAGGGTTGGATTCCAGGCGAACGATGTGGTGCATGGCCTGTCGCTTGGGGGCCCCCGTGATGGAGCCACAGGGGAACAGGGCGGCAAACACCTCGCTCAGGCGCAGGTTAGCGCGGCTGCGAGCGGTGATGGTCGAGGTCATTTGCCAAACCGTGGGCAAGGCCTGCACGTCAAACAGCGATGGAACGCGCACGCTGCCCACTTCGGCCACTTGCGACAGGTCGTTGCGCAGCAGGTCCACGATCATCAGGTTTTCGGCGCGTTCTTTGGCGCTGCTGAGGAGGTGATCTCGGGCAGCTTGATCTGTGGCGGAGTCGGCACCGCGTGGGGCCGTTCCCTTCATGGGGCGAGTGGTCAGGGTATGGCCGTCCCAGTCAAAAAACAACTCGGGTGACACGCTGAGCACAGCGCCAGAGTAGTCAGCGTTGGCTCGGTGGTCGAACATCAGGGCGTAGCCCTGGGGCTGGCTGCGGCGCAGGGCGTGGAACCAGTCAGGCAGGGCCTCGGGTGGGCCTTGCCAGAGGCTCAGCAATCGGCCTGTCAGGTTGATTTGGTAGACCTCGCCCGCTCTGATCAGGTCCTGGATGTGGGCGACGGCATGGGTAATGGCCTCGGGGGGCTGCTCGCTCACCCAGGGGCCAGCTTGCCAAGCCATTAAAGGTGTTGTTGGGGCCTCGGAGCTGTCAGGCCAAGAATGAGCCTGGTCAAACACTGCCCATACAGCGTAAGGCTGCCCTGCGGGCAGCCCATGGGTTTCCAGTGCGGGGTTGATGCCAGGCGCGGCTTCGTAAGCCACCCAACCGACGCACCATTTGCCGTCTTTGGCTCGGCTGTGGACGGCATCTAGCAGGCCAGGAACCTCGTGAGGGTGCCAGGCAATCAGCCACTCGATGGGCGAGTCAAAACGCCAGCGTTGACGTGGGCCCTCGGGGGATTCTGGTGGCGGAGGGAAGTCGACCAGAGCGGTCGGCGCGGACGTGTCTGGGTCAAGCACGGCGGTTGGGGCTCAGGGCGCTGAACAGCAGTACGCCGGCAGCCACCACGAACAGGGTCAGTGCCCAGAACTCGAACGGCACGCCCAGAATGGACGCTGCGGCATCAGCGCAGTTGGCGCGAACTTCAAACCATTCGGGCCAGCGGGTGTCAACACCCAGGAACCCGATGACCTTGTCAGCAAAGGTCAAAGCGCATGAACTGGATTTGGCCGCGACGAAGTGCTGCCACAGTGCTGCCGCCACACCGCCCCCTGCCAATGGAATGGCTAGGGCGGACAGCAGGCGTCGGCCCCAGGCCTGTGGTAGGGCTGCGGCCAGCAGACTGACTGCTGCCAATGCGATGAACAAGATGCGCTGAAGAATGCACCAAGGGCAGGGTTCCATCCCGAAGCGGTGTTGAGCTACCAGAGCCATAGCCACCGAGGTGGCGCATACCAAGCCCAGGGCCAACAGCATCAGACGCGGGGGCAGCTTTCGCATGGTGTTCAGGCCACTTCGGCGATCAGTTCGATTTCAACACAGGCGCCCAGGGGGATCTGGGCCACACCGAATGCGCTGCGGGCATGCACCCCTTTTTCGCCAAACACTTCACCCAGTAGCTCGGAGCATCCGTTGGTGACCAGGTGGTGTTCGGTGAATTCCTGGGTGCTGTTGACCAGGCTCATGACTTTGACGATGCGCACGACGTTGTCGAGCCCATTGGCCGCCACGGCCAGCGTGCCCAGCAGATCAATGGCGACAGCGCGGGCGGCTTGCTTGCCTTCTTCGGTGCTCATGTCCTGGCCCAGTTTGCCGACCCAGACTTTTCCGTCCTTCTTGGCGATGTGGCCAGACAGAAAAATGGTCTTGCCGGTTTGCGCGTAAGGCACATACGAAGCGGCAGGAATGGCGACTGGAGGCAGGGTGATGCCAAGGGCTTGAAGACGGGCGTTGATGGACATGATTTGGATGGCGCGCCTGAGTGAGTTCGACAGTGGGCGACGGTGTCCCTCGCAGGAGGGGCAACCCACTTAGTGGGGGTCGCAAAGGAATGCGCCGATCCTACACTGAGCCGATCGGTATCAGCAGTACAGGGTTGTTCATGGTGTGGTGGCTCGTGGCCATGTTGTCGTGGTTGGCCGGGGTCGGGTGGCAGGTGAATCAGGCGCAAGTGAGTGCCTGGGTAGTGTCGGCGACCGTTGTCGGTACTTGCCTGGCAGTCTTGGGGGTGGCTTGGCGTTACAGGGCTTGTCGGTGGGGCAAGTTGGGTGTGTTTGCGTTTGCGGGGCTGGGCTGGGGGATGGCCAACTGGCGGGCCGCAGAGCTATGGCATGAGCACTTGCCGGTTCAATGGGCGGGCCAGGAGCTTGAACTGCGAATTCAAGTGGACAGCCTGGTGCAGCGTCGCTCGTCTTTGCTGTTGCCCCAGGCGCCGCAGGCATCACTTACCGCAGGAAGCCGTGCCTCCTTTGAGGCGCGGGTGCTGGCTTACCGCTTGCCGGGGCAGCCTTGGGTGGAGCCTGGTCGAATGCCCCTCAACCCGTGGCCGGGGCGTGTGCTGGTGCGTTGGCAGGGGCCAGAGGGCAAAAATGAGTCAGACCATGGCCTGACCCCTGGACAACGGTGGGAAGTGAAGTCCCGCATGCATGTGCCAGATGGTCAGTCCAACCCGGGTGGTTTTGATGCCGAGTTGATGCAGTGGGAGCGGGGCGTGCGTGCCGTTGCGACTGTGCGTGCAGCCCATGCGCGTTGGATGTCGAACTCGCCCGTCTGGTTCTGGCAGGGGCGTGTTGATCGGTTTCGCAGTTGGGTGCGCGACCGCATCCATGCCCAGGTGCCCGATGCCCGCCTTGCGGGCGTGCTGGCGGGGCTGGCTGTGGGTGATCAAGGCGCAATTGATCAGGCCGACTGGGAGGTATTCAGGCAGACGGGAGTCGCGCACCTGGTCAGTATCAGCGGCGGTCACGTGGCCATGTTCGGCTGGTTGGCGGCGTGGTTGATTCAGCCGCTTTGGCTAAGAACTGGCAGGTTGGCCTGGCGCGTTCCCTCACCAGACGCGGCGCGCATCGGAGGGGCTGTGGCAGCCTGGATGTATGCCGTCTTGGCCGGCTGGGGTGTGCCGGCCCAGCGCACGGTGGTCATGCTGGTGGTGTTTACCGCATTGAGGGTGTCGGGGCGGCGTTGGCCTTGGCCCATGGTGTGGTTATTGGCTGCCGTGGCTGTGACCCTGTGGGACCCATGGGCTTTTCTGCAGGCGGGGTTCTGGTTGTCGTTTGTGGCGGTGGGCATTTTGATGTCGATGCCTTCGTCGGTGCCGCAGCCGCTTGACCCGAAGGCTTCAGCGGGGGCGAGTGTGACTCATCGGCTTCGGCACGGGCTTGGCGAGTTGTGGGCCACGCAGTGGCGGGTGTCGCTGGGACTGGCGCCGCTGAGCCTGGTTTTTTTCCAGGCCACGTCTATGGTGAGCCTTCCCGCCAACCTGGTTGCCATTCCAGTGTTCACGGCATTGATCACGCCCTTGGCCTTGCTGGGCATGGCGTGGGCACCGCTTTGGTCTTTGGGGGCTGGGGTGGTGCAGGGGAGCGTGAGCGCGCTGACTTGGTTGGCGCAATCGGCCATGGCAATGCTGGAGGTGCCAATGCTGCCTCTGTGGGCCGCTGCGGGCGCTGTGTTGGCTGGCGCGGTGTGGGTCTGGCCTATGCGAACGGCCTGGCGCCTGTTGAGTGTGCCCCTGCTGTTGCCCTTGGTTTGGTTGCCGCAATCGTGGCGCGTCTGGCCTGTGCCTGATTCGGGGGAGTTCACCCTGCTGGCGGCAGATGTGGGGCAGGGTTCCGCTGCGCTGGTGCAAACGCGCGACCATGCTTTGTTGTTCGACACGGGTCCCGTGGTGGGCACGTCTGATGCGGGCCGACGTGTGCTGGTGCCCTTGTTGCGCGGGCTGGGCGTATCGCGCTTGGATGAGCTGTTGCTAAGCCATGGGGATGCGGACCATGTGGGGGGCGCGGCTTCGGTGTTGCAGGTGGTGAACGTGGGGCGCGTGAGGTCGTCCTTGGAAGATGGGCATGCTTTGCGAGAGGCTCAAGACTCTCAAGGGCAGCGCATTGCTCAGCACACCTGTGTGGCTGGCCAGTCGTGGACATGGGATGGCGTCCAGTTCACCGTGCTTCATCCCACCGCTGACGATCTGGCGCAGCGCGAGCGCATGTCCGACAACGCTTTGTCTTGCGTGTTGCAAGTGCGCTCCCGTTCGGGGCGAGTGGCTTTGCTGGCGGGTGACATCGAGGCCAAGCAAGAGGCTGCGTTGGTTCAGAGAGAGGCCGAGGCCTTGCGTGCTGACTTGCTGTTGGTGCCGCACCATGGCAGTCGAACCTCTTCGACTGCGGTGTTTCTAGATGCGGTGCAGCCGCGCCTGTCGGTGGTTCAGGTGGGGCGTCGCAACCGGTACGGGCACCCCGCTCCTGATGTGATGGCTCGCTATCAGGCCGCTGATCTGCCTGTATTGAGCACCCCGGATTGCGGGGCCGTGATGTGGCGAAGTCTTGATCTGCCAAAGGGGGCGCAGCGCACGATGGCAGATCTGTGTTGGCGGCTCAGAAAACCGCGCTACTGGCAGGTCGCCACAGGCAACGAACCCAACTCAATGCCGGGAGGGGAGCTCTGAGGCCAGGATCTTGTCGATGCGCTTGCCATCCATGTCGACGACTTCAAAGCGCCAGCCTTCCCATTCGACCACGTCGGTGGTTTGAGGCAGACGGCCCAGCAGCAGCATGACCATGCCGGCCAGGGTGTTGTAGCGGCCGCGGTCCTCGTCGGGCATGGTTTTGAGTTCCAGCCGGTCTTTGAGCTCGGGCACGGGAATCAAACCATCAATCAACCAGGAGCCGTCTTCACGTTGGATGGCCCAGGCGTCTTCGGCTTCGGTTGGTGTGAATTCGCCGGTGATGGCTTCCAGCACATCGCGCAGGGTGATCACACCCTGGACTTCACCGTATTCGTCCACCACAAACACCATCTGCGTGTCAGACGCACGGAAGTGTTCCAGCAATTCCATGCCCGACAAAGTTTCAGGCACGAACACGGCTGGCAGCAGGCCGTCTGACAGGTCGTTGTTCTTCTTCTGGGTGAGCTGGTGCAGCAGCTGTTGCGCGGTGATTACGCCCAACACATCGTCCAGACCGCCGCGGCAAACCGGGTAGCGCGAGTAGCCATGCTCACCAATGATGGCCAGGCTTTCGTCCATGGGCGCTTCCACGTTTAGCCAGGCGATGTCGCTGCGCGGAATCATCATGGAGCCAATCTGGCGTTCGTCCAGTCGGAACACATTGCGCACCATCTGGTGTTCATGGGCCTCGATCACGCCCGCATCCAGGCCTTCTTCCAACTGGGCGGCAATTTCTTCTTCAGTGACGCTGCGGCTGCCGTTGTCACGAATGCCCAGCACTTTCAGGATGCCTTCGGTTGCGGCAGCCAGCAGGCGCACGAAGGGTCGTGTCAGTTGCGACAGCAGCAGCATGGGCTTGGCCACCAGCCGCGCAACGGGTTCGGGATACATCTGGCCAACTCGCTTGGGAACCAGTTCGCCAAAGATGATCGAGACGAAGGTGATGATCATCACCACCAGACCCGTGGCAGTGATCTCGGCCACGTTGTCAGTCAATGGGAAATGCTGTTGCAGCCAGGTTGCCAGGGGGGGCGAGAAAGCCGCTTCACCCACGATACCGTTGAGCACCCCGATGGAGGTGATGCCAATTTGCACAGTTGACAGGAACTGAGTGGGGTTGTCGTGCAAGGTCATGGCGGTTTGGGCGCCGGCATCGCCGGTTTCGGCCATGACTTGCAGGCGTGCCTTGCGGCTGGCGGCGAGCGCCATTTCCGACATGGCGAAAATGCCGTTCAGAAGAATCAGAAAAATCAGTAGAGCTAAGTCCATAAAAGGCGCCAGCCTGGCTGGGCCCGAAGTCGAGACCCGCGAAGCGTAGCAGAATCCATTCCATGAATTACCTTGTTGGAGACTTGCAAGGCTGCTGCCAGCCCTTGGCGCGCCTGTTGCAGACCCTTGATTTTTCGCCCTCGCGAGACCATCTCTATGTGTTGGGAGACTTGGTCAACCGAGGGCCCGATTCACTGGGCGTGTTGCGCCAGTTGGCAGCGTTGGGCAATTCGGCCACATGCTTGTTGGGTAACCACGACCTGCATTTGCTGGCCGTGGCGCATGGGGTGCGCCGGCCGCATCGCAGCGATACCCTGGCCTCGATACTCGATGCCCCCGATTGCCAGAACTGGCTGAATTGGCTGCGAGAACAACGCCTGGCTGTGTATGAACACGGCTGGTTGATGGTGCATGCGGGCGTGGTGCCGCAATGGGACGCCGAGCAGACTGTGGCCTTGGCCGCCGAAGTGGAAGCCATGCTGCGCGGACCTGAGTTGGGGGAGTTTCTCAACACCATGTATGGCAACGAGCCGGCTCGATGGGATGACAACCTGGTTGGCGTGGACCGTTGGCGTTGCGTGGTCAACAGTCTGACCAGACTGCGTTTTTGCTCGGCAGACGGCACCATGGAGTTCGCGACCAAGGAAGGCGTGGCGGGGGCCCCTGCAGGCTACATGCCTTGGTTTGAAGTGCCTGGGCGGCGCACCGTCGGTACACCGGTTGCGTTCGGTCATTGGTCCACACTGGGCTTGATCAACCGTGATGACCTGATGGCGCTTGACACCGGTTGCGTCTGGGGCGGGCAACTGACCGCTGTGCGTGTAGATGGCGCCACGCGTGAGGTGATTCAGATTCCCTGTGAGCAAGCACAACGGCCTGGCAAGGCCTAGCCGCGCTACAATGCGCCGCATGGAAGCTTGGCCGAGCGGTTTAAGGCACCGGTCTTGAAAACCGGCGAGGGCTTATCCCCTCCGTGAGTTCGAATCTCACAGCTTCCGCCAAATGCAAGCCCTAAGTGATTGATTCACTTAGGGCTTTTCTGTTTTTTTGGCTTTGAGTGACATCGTTACCCGACGATTACCCGACACCGCGCCCGACATACCCGACTCTTGGAGAGGCTGAGTATTTTTGTGGGTTTGCTCAGCTGCGCAGCCTTCGTCTCGCAATTGTTACCGGTGACCTGGCCTTGTGCATGTTGGTTACAGGCAGTCTCTACGCCCTTATCTGACGGGTACCCTTTTTTACCGGACCGCATCGATCCAGTTTGGCCTGTGCCAACTCATGCGGGGGGCGTTGCGCCGATTTTTCATTTCATTTAGACCCAAATGCCGAAGTTTGCTATTCCGGTTCCAGGGATCACTCAATCCCGGCGATGATTTTTTCAACAGGTTGAAGTAGCCGAGAGAAAAACAATGGCAAGCGGATGAACGTTGATGTTCATGGTCCTGAAGCGCCGAAGCTGGTCAGGGCATGAAGTAACTTATGCTCAAACAGGTCGTTACAAATGGTCTCTCGAAAGACTAAACGTTAGAGCCATCATTTCTGCGGTACGCTCCAATCTCTGCAGATCTAGCGCTTTTGGCCAGGGTCTGCGATCAAACAATAAGTTTCCGATGACCATCATGAGAATCACCGTAGAGAATTTCTCGTGCATCAAGCGTGCCGATGTCGAGTTGGCAGGTTTGAATGTTCTGATTGGCCCGCAGGCGAGTGGTAAGAGTGTCATATCCAAGTTGATTTTCTTCTGCCTTGACGTTCACTCGCAGGTCGCCGAGGGAATCGCACAAGAGCGGACATTTGATGCATTCACCGACGACATCAAGCAAAAGTTTGGCGAGCTTTTCCCGTTAAGCGCTTGGGGTAAGGAGAAGTTCAAAATCGTCTTCAAAGCTGAGGCGTTTGAAGTAAAGATTGCTCGCAGTAGTTATAACGACGAGGTTAAGAACAGCATCCGTTTGAGTCTTTCTCCAGCAGTTAAGGAGATATATAAGGCAGGACTTGAACTCGTTAAAAGCTCAAAGGTAAAAACGGCGATCACTCAGCATGCACACGTCCAAGACTTTGAATTGAAGTGGAAGTTGCGCCAGCAGATTGCAGCGATGGTTCATCGCCAGTTTCCAAAAAGCTCTCCGAACAATCTAACCTTTATTCCTGCGGGTAGGTCGTTTTTTACCAACTTGGGCAAGGCATTTTTGGCCTTTGATCAAGGGCGTCTTTTAGATCCGATTACAGTTAGATTTGGTCGTCTATATAGCTCATTAATAAGTGAGCGGTATTACTTCGAGCTCCCAAAATCGAGGGAGATAGTCGAGGAGCTCGCGAAAATTCTCGGGGGTGAGCTTGTGCATCAGGGCGATAGGATATCGATTAAATGTGCCGATGGACGAGATATACCTTTGTCCGCGCTTTCTTCGGGGCAACAAGAGTTGCTGCCCCTTTTTGTTGCTTTTGATTTTTTGCATAATATTTCGGCGGATTTGGGGTCCAGTCCTCAGCGGGAAAAGAGGCCAGAAATTACCTTCATTGAAGAGCCTGAGGCACACTTGTTCCCAAGTGCTCAAAGTCGTTTGCTACAAGCGTTGGTCGGTTTTGTGAATGTGCCGCAACTAAATCGGCAACTGATTTTGACTACGCATAGCCCTTACGTTTTATCTAAGATCAATAACCTAATCAAAGCAGGGGAGCTGGAGAAGCGTCTGAGCAAAAGTTACATGCCTGTCCTGAATTCACTAATTCCTAAGCGATCGAGACTGACAACAGGCACCGTGCGCGCATATGCAATCGTGGAAGGAGTGACTCGGTCAATTCTCGATGAAGATGGCCTCATTAATGCAGATTATCTTGACGACATTTCGAACGAAATCGGTAACGAGTTTTCTAAACTGCTTGAGCTAGAGTTCCAAGAATGATAAAGGCAGAATGTAAGTCCTTCGTAAAGGATTCCATAGTAAAAGTTAGCGAAAGGAAAAGTCGTCATGCTACTTTTAATAACAAGGCAAAAGCTGAGTTTATTAAAATTCAATATGACGGATGCTGTAAGTTAAATAAAATCGCTTGCGATTGGGTGTTGGTAAAGTCTGATGTAGGAACTCTCGCGATTGAACTTAAAGGCGCTGATATTGACCATGCATGCGTCCAAATTGAAGAGACGCTCAATGAAATAAGTAAGCAGAGTGATCTTCCAAAGAAGTTTTCCGCTTTGATTGTCTGCAGTCGGGTGCCTAAAGTCGATACGAAGGTGCAACGTGCAAAGCAAAGATTAGCCAAGCAGTTTCGTGCTCCATTGCACGTCAAAGAAGATGCCAGAAACCTCGATTTTGAGGATCTCTTCTGGGGGGAGTAACGATTTCAGGCAGTTACTCTAGCGACTCTTCTTGTTCGCTAGTTGTCTGGGGCCAGTGAGTTGGCTGCAGGTTAGCTGCAGTTCTGACTTTATGTCACTACATGGTCTGTCTGCGCTTTGCGGGCGGAGCCAGCCTTGGGTTGAGATGTTGGGTGGGCAAGCAATTTTCCGACACACGCCACATTTTCTTACTGAGTGAATCTTGGCCTCCTAATATTTGCTTGGCAAATTAGAAGGTTCTGGAATGGGTAGTCATTCACCCTGGAGAATCCAACATCAGCAGCCTATTGCTGTTGACGCCAACCGAAAACTGACCATTTTTTGAGGGTTGTGCCAACCCAAAA
>CAYVOP010000047.1:0-21109 GCA_964453105.1 uncultured Aquabacterium sp.
GCGCGGGTTTGGCGCTGCAACGGCAGTTGCGTGGTGTGTGACCAGAATCCAGGGGCTCGGGGCCTCCCCGTGCGCCTGTTGATGTTCGCTGCGTACTGGCGTTTGCGCGATCAGTGGACGCCGTCGCCCCGTGTGGCAAACCAGTCGGTGTGGCCGCGTAAGCGCAGGTAGCCGTTCAGCGAGGAAACCAGGTAATCACGCTCCTGGTCGCTGAGCGAGCCCATCATGAAATGGCGCCCCAGCTCTGCCAACACGTTGCGTACTTCAGGCGGGCAATGCGGGATCGACCAGAGATTAGTGACCATGTCTGGGTGGAGCATGGCCGCCAAAAAATCGCACGCTGTTTCAGCGACGTCTTGTCGCTTTGAGTGCAGAAGCTGGCTGGCTTGCCAGACGGGCGGCATGAGGCCGGCTTGGTAGTTCATTGCTTGGCCCTTTCGCGATACCAGCTCACGGCCTGTTCGGTGGTCCAGAGTCCATCGGCAACCCTGGCCTGCACGACGAGGTCGTCAATTGACATGGCCTGTCCCTCAAGCCGGAGCGATGCATTGGCTTGCTCAAACTGAGCGGCACGCCGATGAGCCTCTGGGTTGTCGCTGGTGCTCGCGAAGAGGTGTCGTGCCAGGGGGGCAAACCAGTTGATCGCTGCCTCGATAGATGCAGGCTGGTGGGTGTCCAGTGCCTCGCGGACATCCTTCAACTCACCGATCAGTCCCTGGGCCTCATCGATGCGATCTTGGTGCGGTGCGTCCCGTTCGCGCTCTTGACCGATCAGCTCGGCAAAGTGGGAAATGATGGCGCCGATCACGTCTTGCGCCACCTCCAGGCGGACCCCTGCGCGGTTGAACACGCGCGCGGATGATTTGTGTGGTTCCAGGGTTGTCTGTGGCATGGTGCTTCTACCTCCTGATGGGATTCTTGACCTGTTCAGCCCTGTCGTCAAAGCCAGTGCTACAAAAACGTGCAGGCGTGTGTGCAGGGTTGTTCACTCTTTCTAAATGATCTTCATCTTTATAAGTGCGTCACCCGTGATACATGTTTGTTCCGACCTGTGCCGTGGGTGAAACATGTTGCGGTGCGACATGACACAGGTCACCGATTTCGAGTTGGTCCTGGGCTGTGGGTAACCATGTAGGCCTCTTCAACCTCTGTGATCCTTAGGTGGCGGTGATAGGCTATCCGAACGGGCAGGTCACCCGTTTGACAGAACTCTTTCAGCGCGCTCTCTGTCGTGCGCTGAAGTCGGGGAATGTTGGTCCACACCACTTCACCGACCACTTCGCCGGTGTCTGCCGCACGAGCCAGAAGGCGCTCGATCACGACATATCGCTTTGTCCTGCCATGGCGACTGGCGGGAGTTTCCGCGTCTGCATCACGAATCCATTGATGCTTCATCAGCGCCTGAACCGCGCGGATCACGGTAGACCGGCTGAGGCCAGTTAGCCGGCCTATGGTTTCGTGGCTGACGCAGGCTATTCCTGTATCGATCTGGCTGAAACTCTTGATGACTGCGTAAACAGAAAAGCCCACTGGACTGATGGATTTGATTTCTCCACGCTGAATGCGTTCATCCAAGATTCGGAACCATGTGGTTCGGACGCTCAGCGGCAGTGTGGGCGGCGTGCTCTCTTTGACTGCATGAAATTGCAGGGATGTGCTGGGCTCCAGTTCGGTCAGCAGTTGATCTAATGGCTTGAAGTCGCTCATGCCAGCCCCCGCGATGTTTGACGTGGACGACCGCGCCTTGACTCTGGCGTGGCCATGGACGGCGTGGCGGTGTCGTTCGACTCCGATGCCCCAACCAGAGCATTGATCCATTTCTCATAAGCAGCCACAGGAAACAAGCGTCGGCCGCCTACGCGCAATGACGGGGGCAAGGTCGGGTCACCCCGGCTGAGTCGGTTGCGCACAGCGCTGACCTGGACCCTCAGCAGGTCTGCTATCTCCTCAACGGTGTAAAAATCTTTGGATGCCATTCAAGCCTCTCGGAACTCGATGTTCATGTCAGTACATGGATCGACATATTTCCAATTGACAACTGGGATATCAAAGTAAAAATCAACGTGCGCCGACGAACTTTTCCTTGACGTTGGCTGAAAGTCGGTGGGGGTGTTGTGCAGTGGTCCGATGAGTTCATCGTCAAGCAGGCTCAGAAGGTGCGGCAGCGCGCCTTCTGCAACGCGGTCAAGCAGACGCTGCTAGGTGTCGCTGCTGACCCGTTGCGTGATCAAGCAGATGAAGTCGCCGCGGCTCCGCTGGGTGTGAGCGGCACAAAAGGCAAGAAGCCCAACTTCTTGGTGTCAGAGCCTGAGACATTCAGAAGTTGGTGGGACGGTAGGCAGTCGCCCCAGCGGGCGCGGATTACGAAGCGTCTTCCAGAGGCACTTCCCTGGTTGAAAGATGGGCACCTTGGTACGTCTGTGCAGCGACATATGGAGGTGCTTGTTGCGTTCTCTATGCGTACAGACTCCGCGGGTGAAATCTCGGCTCGCCGGATACGCTTGGACGCAATGCGTGAAGCCTGCAATCAGGCTTGGGCTGTGTTGACGTCAGGTAGCCCTCAATCGAGTCTTTCGCTTGCATTCACAGCGAAGCGGCTTATCGGTGCATCAGAGCTGCCTCAGCCGACTTTGCGGTATGCCGATGACCGTGATCGAACGCATGTTGCCCGTGGCAGCGTGAATCCTTACGTCTACGACGTGCCGTCCGACGTTCGCCGCAGCTATTCGGCTAGCGACCGTTTTGGGCTCTTGCGCTTCTTGCTTCGCCTCGCAGCGGTCCAACCGGTGGATGGGGCCTGGTGGCAGACACCCTGGGTTTTTGATGTGGCGTCGCTTGCGCTGCTCGCGCGTGCCAGTCTTGCCGACAGACTCACACCGCTGCCTGGCGAACAACTTGGCGATTTGTTTCAGCCGGTGGCCGTGCTCGGGCGTGCACTGTGGGATCACGAGGTTGGCATGTGGACGCCCATGCTGTGGGAGCCGACCTTGCCAGAGTTTGAGCATGCTCAGTGGACTTTGCTGCTGGGCTGGCTACGTGAGACTTACTATAGAGAACTCGCCAAGCTTGGTCTGCAGTTTGACGACCTGTACCCCATCACACAGCCAGTGAAAGTTGTCGGTGCTCAGAGCATTACCGACAACGTGATTTGGGCGTAGGCTGGGCGTGATCCCTGAGTAACAGGTAACGCTACGTTACCGTTACCCCCGATGGGGGCGCCGGCCAAGTTGTTTCCGCTGCTAGAGTTTCGGCCAAACAAATCAGGGTGTGAGATGAGGCCGTTCATTGTTATTGGTGATCAAACCGATCATGGTGGCGTGGTCGTTGGTTCCACCATGACCACCGATACGCATGGAAAGCGACTGGCGCGCGTTGGTGATCAGGTGACCTGCCCGAAGAAGGGGCACGGCACCACGGTCATCGTCACGGGTGATCCGACCATGATCGTCGATGGCGCTCCGGTGGCCCGGCACGGGGACAAGTGCGCGTGTGGGGCCACCTTGATCTCCAGCCAGGTGGTGTCCCGCATCGGTGATGGTGGGGGCGGTAAGGCTAGCCACTCAACATTAGGCGGCGAAGCCTATGTTGGTAGTGGTGCGGCGCAGGCCGCCAAGAATGCTGAGCAGTACGACGATAGGCTGGTTCTGATCGACGATGCAACGGGGCAGCCGCTGGTCAATGCCGAGTATGCAATTCGTCGTGCCAGTGGCGACGTCGAGTTCGGCACAACCGACGAAAACGGCCACACGCACCTGTTGTCGGCAACGACCGAATCTGAATCGGTGGAAATTTATGTCTAACGTGTCGCAAACGATCACCTCTCCAATGGGCAAGAAGCTGGCACTCAAAGGCACTCACAAGACAACGCCAAAAGAGAGCGCGGAGGCGAAAGCCGTGCGCATTAAGACAGCCCAAAACGAGCGCCTTGAGAAGAATCGCGCTAGCCTGACGAACAAGAACGTCAAGGCATTCCTCCAGGCGATTGCGGCGGCCGAAGGCGGTGGGTACGACTTCAAGTATGGAGCCATCAAGGGCAAGAAGAATGACCCGTGGCGATTCACCGATTTCTCCACCCATCCTGGGCCTGGCTTTGGCGGGTCCACAACGGCCTCAGGCATGTACCAGATCACCAAGGACACTTGGCAGGATCATGCGGTGAAGGCCATGGGGCTGACGGATTTCAAGCCTGAGACACAAGACTTGATTGCCGTCGATATGCTGGACAGTATGGGCGTGTTGGGCAACATCAAAGACGGGGACGTGGCTGGTGCCATGCCCAAGGCGGCGAGGCGCTGGGCCGCACTGCCCCAAGGCCCTGGACTGGCAAACCGGTACCCACCTCAACCCTACGTCAAGTACGAGCAGTTCATCGAGAGCTACAAGAGCTTTGGTGGGGATTTGAAATGAAGAGAGCTCTGATTTGGCTCATGGCGGTTTCACCCTTGCTGGCAATGGCATCGGATGCCCCAGTTCGAATCCGTGAGGGACAGTCCTTCGTGGCTGCGCGTAAGGTTCTGCTGAAGGATCGCTGGCGGCCCATCCCCATGCATACCGAAGGCGGCTATCAATACGAGGGCGTTGAAAAGCACCTGATCAAGCGCGGCTTCAATGAGGTTGACAGCTGCTCGATCGACTCGTCTCGCTGCATCTTGTTCTACAAAAGGGCGGGGCGCTGCTTGCGTGTGGACACCATCGGAGAACAGGTCGCCATCATGAAGGTTGTGCATTGGTCGGACGAGTGCCCTGACGCACCGCCCCGGAAAGCCGAATGAACGCTCCGTGGTATCGAGACTTATGGAGTGTGGCCATACGCATTCACGGGCGCCACTCTTCTACGCACCTTGGCGCCAAGGGCTGCAAATGAAGCTTCGGGTGTGGTATTTGGCGTTTGTAGCCCTGTCCATGACAGCCCGAGCAGACGAAAGTCTCAGCAGCGATGCGTTCTATGCCCGGCAGCCCGGCCAGGTGTTCCAGGCTTCAATGCCTCAAGACATGACGGTGGGTTACCTGCAGGGCGATGACGTTCCCTACATGACTTGGGATGGCAGGTTTGGCCAAAGGGCCGCCTACGTTGAGGTGCATGGTGATGTGCTGGTTGTGCGGTCGGGCCGACGTGTCTGGCATCGCCGTCTCAGTCAGGCTGCTCGCGTGGAGGTAGAGTCACCGGCTGCGCTGGATTCAAAGGGTGTCTCGATCTTCGTGAAGGCCGCGAAGGTTGGGCGCGATTCGTTCATCTGTTTGGAATCTTTGCCCGAGGGGGCAGGCCAGAGTGCACCACAGCGCAGCGTCTATCTATTGGCGGATCCTTTGGGCAAGCTCACTGTCTATCAGTTGCCTGGGCTGTATGGGGCGTGCAAAGGATTGATGGATCGAGGTCACGGCGTGCACGTGGTGCCGCACTGGCGGCGGCTCCCTGAAGGGCAGCAGAACACGTATTCGGTGGTGTGGCTGCGATTGGCAGGCCGCAAAGGTTTCGCGCCCACTGGCATGAGCGAAGCGCTCACAGAGTTGAGTCTCGACAGGTTCGCGCGGGACGCAACCCGACCCGATGTTGGGCATTGACGGCCGGTCTTGCATGAAGGCCCTGCCCAAAGTTGTCGTTGCAGCCCTGTTGCTGATGCCGGCAGTGGTGGTGTCAGCATGGGTGCTGCATCGGTCCTTTGTTGTTCCGGAGAACCGCATCGGCTTTGATCCCGCCCTGTTTTTCTGGGCAGCTGGGCTCTCAATCATCCAGGGGTGTGTGGGCTCCAAAGGGCTGCGCGTCCTGGGCTGGGTCATTTCGATCCTGACGGTGGGTTTGATCACCGCAGCCTTGCACTTCAACCTACTGCTGCAATACGAGGATTGGATTCAGCGCGGCATGCCTGACAAACCGACATGGGCGACGCTGTGGCAACGATGAGCGTGATCCGGTGGCGACGGGTGTTGCTAAGCTTGGCCTTCGCGCTGGCTTGCGGGCATCTGGTCGCCGCTCCTGACGTTGAGCCAGTTTTTCACCACGCCATCGTCCAACTGGACGGCGATGGTCACGGCTTGTTGGTCGCCGAGGTGCCTGTCCCTGCGGGCGAGCCTATCGTCATACAGTTACCGAAGGCGAAGCGGCGGCCAGCCTGCTGCAAAAGGATGGTGGCCGCAGACTTTGTGCTTGTGCGCGACGACAGTGTCTCGGTCACAGACGTGATCGGCGGGCAAGAATTATTCGTGTACCGATTTCAGGCACCAACCGGGTTGGCCAGTGAACCGTTCATCGGCATTGCAGCTGTTGGCCTGGCGCAAAAGACGCGCAACGTAGGAAGCCAACTTGAATCCGTGGACGCAAGCGGGGTGGTACACCGTTCAAGTCTGTGTGTGAGCCAGGAAGGTGTCCACCTCAAGCGCACGGTCGGCTCGAAAGTGCGCTCACACTTGTACCTGTCGTTGGGCTACGCAGTCGCTGCGCCGACCTGCCCTTGATGACAAAGAAGACTCCGAACGATGAAGCAGATCAGCCGGTTCGCCCTCGACATGGAAGCTGTCGCACAGGATCCTGAAGCCACCCATGCCCCACTCTTGGTTGACGGCGTTCGAACACCCTACAAGCTGGAAGGTGTCAGGCTGGTCGATCAATACGAAACGAACGCCGGCTACCTGATCTTCACGGACTGCGACTGTCCCTATGAAGAGTTGACTTTCGTGACCTTGTTGGACGAGAGATTCAAGCCGGTGCACAGCAAGATGCTGGGCAAGTGCGTCTACGTGTTCCCGTCCCGTACCTTTTCCGTGCGTAGCATCGACATCGACGATGGTGCCTTGGTTGTTCATCCATACAGCCCAGAGGAAGGTCGCTATCGCGTCGAGGTGGCCGACGTCTGGACGTGGCGTGGGCGCAGGCTGGGCGTAAAGGCCGTTTGGACGCCAACATGAGCCTCTTGTGCCAGGGGCGCGCCCCCCTCGCCGCTGGGACAATTTTGGGACACTGATACTTGGATATCGAAGGACAAACAAGTACACTGAAGTACGCTAAGTGATTGTCGTTCTTGGGGTTTTTCTCCAAGTCGTTGATCTGAAAGACCGATTTTTTGCTTTCACACGGCAGGGGTCGCAGGTTCGAACCCTGCACCGCCCACCAGAATAAGCCTCGTAAGTCATTGATTTACGAGGCTTTTTTCTTTTTCTACTGTTTGGCGGGCACACACAGGTCTGGTGTGTTGTCAAAGGCGCGGACCAATCAGCGGGTAACGCCATGTCTGGCCAGCCATGGCCTTCGCCAGTCCAAACATGCCGAATAGAACCAACGCGCCATGCACGCACACAAAGTACGTGATGACGGCGACCCAGGTCCAGGGGTGAGTCAATCCCCCCAGAGCCACGACCACGCCTGACAGGAACACGATCAAGATGCCGCCGATCACGCTGACAAAAGTGGCTTGCCGCAGATGCTGCCTTGCCAAGGGTGGGGCCGATGCCTTGTGCTTGTGCCACAACCAAAGCAGAGCGGCAAAGGCAATTCCCGGCGCCACCAATAAGTTGGCGAGATACAGGGATTCGGCTATGACAGCCAGGTGTGTGCCTGATTGATCTGGATCGTCCATTGGCAAGACGGGTCGAGGCGTCGTTGGACAGTTTACTGGGTGCCTGTGGCCTTGCGCATCATTTGACCTGGCTGCTGTAGTTCACGGCTTCCCAGGCAAAGCCCTTCCCGGTGCTGCGCAGGCGGCCCAGTCCGGGGAAGGGGAAGTGCGCGGCACCTACCAGACTGCCTTCCTTCGCCAGCTGTTGGAAGGTTTTCAGGCGCTGCGCACGGGCTTGCTTTTCGTCGCTGTCGAACCCGATGGTGATCTGGGGTGATTCAAGCTGCACCGAGGCCACGTGAATCAGATCGCCAATCAAGGTCAGGCGTTTGCCTTGGCTTTCGACCAGGTAAATGGCGTGTCCCGCCGTGTGGCCGTGGGTGGCCTGCGAGCGGATGCCTGGCACCACTTCGCCATCGGCATTGAACGTCTTGAGCTTGCCTGCGGCTTCATAGGCGCTCAAAGAAGCCTGGGCACCCTGGAAAAAGCCCTTTTTGTCGGCCGGGGCCGCGTCCATATTGGCCTTGGACATCCAGAAGTCACGATCCGCCTGGTCGAGGTGAATGGTGGCGTTGGGGAAAGCCAGTTTGCCCTCGAGCGACAGCCCGCCAACGTGGTCCGGGTGCATGTGGGTGATCAGGATGTCGTCGACTTGTTCAGGCTTGTAGCCTGCCGATGCAATCTGAGCGGCCAGGCGGCCCAGGGTGGGGCCGAATAAGCCGCCGGCACCTGTGTCCACCAGCACGAGACGCGAGCCTGTGTTGATCAGGTAAGCGTTGACCGACGTTTCGAGTGGCGCGGCCAGGTAGTGCTTCTTCAGGTTTTGCGCGATGGTGGCTTGGGGGGCGTGCAGCAGCTTGTCAACGGGCAGGTCGACGGTGCCGTCGTTGATGGCGGTGACCTCGAATGCGCCCAGCATCATGCGATACCAGCCCGGTGCCTGGACTTTCTGCAGCGGGGCTTCGGCGTGCGACACCGTGGGGAGTGCGGCCCCGGCCACAGCCAGACAGGCGCTCAGCGCCAATTGACGCAGGGCAGGCATGCGACGAGTCCAGCCAGCTTGGGAGATCTTGGGTGTGAACATGGGTGCTTCCTGATGGGTTCGCCTCTGAGTGCGATGTGAAAGAGGGAACACATTCTTGCGCTTAGTGAAAAGGCGTGCAATTCACCCAACATTCCAAGGTCTTGCAAGACCTGATAGCCGCTCAGTTGTTACCGGTCATGCGAACCACCAGCCAGATGGGCATGCCCAAATACAGGGCGACCAGGGCCATGCGCTCGATCAGGTAGCGGGTGTCGATGGCCTGCTGCGGGCGAAGGAACGCGGCCATGAGCGTGATGGCCTCCACCCCCACGCGCAAGAGGGCTGCACTGGTGGCCACGCCAATGGCCCAGGTGGCCCACCACAGCAGCAGGGTGGTCAGGTAGGCTTTCAAACCGAAGGTGTAGTACTCGCCAAAGGTGCTGCCGTAGGCAATGTGCTGGTGCAGTCGGAACGCAGGTAGCGCCAGCACGAGTGGGAACAGTCCGAATTTGACCCAGGGATGAGACATGCGACCTTGTCGCATGGCCTCACGGG
The DNA here is from genome assembly GCA_964453105.1 of uncultured Aquabacterium sp. Classification (GTDB taxonomy): domain Bacteria; phylum Pseudomonadota; class Gammaproteobacteria; order Burkholderiales; family Burkholderiaceae_C; genus Aquabacterium. The sequence goes on from CAYVOP010000047.1 coordinate 9,130, forward strand.
CCGAGGTGAACAGGGTCAATAGAGGCTTGGCGCGCATTGAAGGCAATAGGACGGGGGCTTGGGCCGATTCGTTCAGGCTGCCATGGGCCGACAGCGCTTGCGCCAGCATCGCCGGCACGGGCATGGCCAGTCCGTACCGCCACCGAGGCCCGCTGCGAAGCCGGATCGACAGGCCTGGGCTGGGCATGGGTAGCCACCAGAGTTCGGTGGCGGCCATGTCGCTCAGCGGCAAGCGCATGTGCCGGCGCCCCTTGCTCAGCACGAGATGCCCGTCATGAATCTGGGCTTGGGCTGCAAAGGCTTTCATCAGGAACCAGGCGGCGGCTTCGGGGGCCAGGCACAGGGCGCCAAACAGGCGAATCTGGGCCAAGGTGTTGGTGCGCAGCGCGTCGTCGAGCAGCATGGCAAAGGCCAGCCACACCAGCGCCACGCGGGCGAAGCTGCGCAGCAGGCCGGCGGCTAACCGCGCGGGGGTGGGCAGCAATGTGACTGGGGCAGCCTGGTGCTGCCAGTCAAACTGCGGGTGTTCAGTCAGGTGGGCGTGCGGATGCCACTTGGGCAGCAAGGCGGTCACGCCCAACAGCGACAAGAAGGCCGCGCAGACCAGGCCAACCCAATCCCCCCAGCGCACCATCAGCGTTGGGGAGGGGGCGGGAACCGGCAAGGCCCCAATGACCAGGGTGCGCTCTCCCATGCGAGCACTCGCGATCACATTGCCATGCTTGTCAATGATGGCACTGTAGCCATTATTGGTGACCCGAAACTGAGGCAAGCCGGTTTCGATGCTGCGAAACGCCGCCACTGCCTGATGCAATGCTGCCCCCTGTGGGTGCTCGGTGAACCAGGAGTCGTTTGACATGGTCAAGATGGCTTGCGCGCCCAGGCGCGTTCCGGCAAGGGCCAGGCTGGTATCCACGTCGTCCAGGCAGATCAGAGGCACGACCGGAATCTCTCGTCCATCCTTCAGTTGCAAGGGGAAGACTCGTGCGCCGTTGCCCGGCTTCCAGGTACCCGTCCAGGGAAACAGCTGGCGGAAGGTGGGGCCATCCAGCCAGCTTGGTACATATTCGGTCATGGGAAAGGGGCGGCTCTTGCGGTACAGACCCAGCAGGCCGTTGCGAGGGCTGACAAAGGCCGCCGCGTTGTATTCGCCTTGCTCATCCAGGTCGTACGTGCCAAACACGAAGGGCACGCCAGCCGAGCGCATCACACTCAAGATTTCCTGGTCGAACTCGGCGCCCACCTGGCTTTTGGGGTGACCGAATGGCGTGGGGTAAACCGTTTCGGACCACAGTACGGCGTCGACATGCTGGCGTTCGACGGCGTCGTAGCTCATGGCGTAGTGGGTGTTGAGAACCTCCCGCACCACGGCATAGGCGCCTTTTTCCTGGCGCATGCGTTCGTAGTCAACCAAGTTGGTCTGGACCAGGCCCAGGCGCAGCGTGGGGGCGTTGGAGGGGGCGGTGTCTTGCAGGTTGAACCATCCGAATGCGGCCAGTGCCGCAGGAATCAGGGCACTGAAGGCCAATGGCTTCCACGCCGGAACCCAAACGTGCTGGCGCTGTGTCCAGGCCGCGCGGATCGTTTCATTGCTCAGCAGCAGCAAGGTGGTCAGACCCGCTGCTCCGATCAGCTCGGCCGCCTGGCGCATCCATACCGAGGGGTAGAGCCCGTAGCCCAGAGTGTCGCCCAGCAGCTTGGGTATCAGACGCTCGGTGGCCACCCAGGCTGCGGTGCCTGCCAAGGCCTGTAAGACGGGGCCATGACGGCGTGCTGTCAAGTGGCGAGCCAGGGCGAGTGCCAGAATTTGCGGTTGGAAGACAGGTGCGCCCAGCAAGAGAGCCAAAAGCCCCAAGCCTTGGCCGACTTGGGTGTAGGCGCCGATGGCGGTGCCAAACCACGCGAACACGGACAAGGTGTAGGCCACGCTCATCAGGTAGGCAGACAGGAGGGTCTTGCCCAGGGAGTGGGATCGGTCCAGTGTGATCAGCCACGGAACGAGTGCAGCAAACCCCAGAAGCCAGACCCATCCGCCATGGGCGTAAAGGCCGCAAAGAATGGCGCTAGCCGCAATGCCAAGCAACATGTGTGAACCGTACTGCTGAGGGTGAAGGGATCGAAGGCGAGGTCGGGGCCTGTCGCTCACGGGGTGCCGCGTCCCGCCTCGAGCGGCGCGGGAATCGTGATGCGACGAAGCGGAAAGCCAGGCGGCGCCAGTTCAGGGGTGACCACGTGGTCTTCTGGCACTTTGATGGGGCGCCCGTTGGCATCGCGAATCTCGCGGTCGGGGGCAAACATCAGAATGGGTTCAATGCCTTGCCCGTCATCTGTCGCCTGGTAATGGCGTACGTAGCCATCAGGCAAGGGGTAGCCCTCGGGAACGGCCAGGCCGATTTTCGGGGGGCGCGTGCCGGGAGGGTTGAAGGCGCCCAGACCGGTGTAGATGCCGGCCTGATGCAGGCGCTCGATGACCTGGTTCATCGTTGGGTTTTCCCCGCGAGGCACATAGCTAGACAGGTCCGGCGTGGGGTCGTGGTCGGCGTCGTGGTCCACATGGGCCTCGTGCGCCACAGCTGGGTTTTGCGATACGGGCACCGTGGCCTGAATGGGCCATGCCCTATCGCCAGATGCGGGGGCGGCGGCAGACGATGCTGCCGCCGTCTGGCGGGTTTCCGTTGGCACGGTGTCCGACAACCACCAGTAACCCAAGCCGCCTGCTGCCAGGCCTAAAGCGATCAACAGGTAGCCCCAGGAAGGACGCCACGCCCCATCATCCACCGTGATGCGATGGTGTGAGTCTTGAGGGTGGCGCGGCGACTTCATGGTCTTACCTTTGGGTCAAGCTCAGGGGGCAGAGGGGTTGGATGTAGAAACCGCCCAGCCCATGCGTTCGTGGCCCAGGGTGTTCCAGATCGGGTTCTTTCCGCCCGTGAACGAGGTGTAGCGTGCGGCGCCCGACCCGGTGGTGCCGCCAAACAGACCAGCCGTCACGGTGCCACCGTTGTAGGTGGGGTGGGTGTCGTCCGACTGGATGTAGTCGTAGCTGCTGCTGGCTGACACGAACTTGGTGTTGGCATCGCGCAGGGTTGGCTTCAAGGTGGAGGTGATGCGCGTCACGTAGCTCGATTCGCTTTCGCCTGACACGAAGCGCAGGCCGTCGATGTCGATGACACCGTCGCCGTTGCTGTCGTAGTCAGCGCCCATGAACTCGGCAAAGTTGTCGGTGCACTTGAAGCCCTTCTGGCGAGCGTATTCGCACATCCAGTAGTTCATGGTGGCCATCAGCGGCAGGAACTTGTCGCGCAGGTTCACGGTGGCACCGGTGCTGGCGTCTTTGCACGAACTCTGCACGTTGTCGGCGTTGTAGCCTGGGTAGTAGAGGTTGGAGATGACCTTCAACTTCACGCCCGAATAGGCGTTGGCGTTGATGTAGTCCATGGCCTTGGCCACATAGGTCTTGCAGTTCGACACGGCGGTATTCAGGCCACTGTAGTCGCAAGTGCCGGTCTGGCTCTTGAAGGCCGAGCGGGCCTGCAAGCCGTCGTTGCCGCACATTTCGAATGTCACGACGCGTGTCGAGGCGTCTTGCATGTACGAGCGCTCGGAGACGATCTTGTTGTTGTAGACATCAGACGCCACCGCGCCGGACTTGGTGCGGCGTACGCTCTCGATGTCTGCATTCCACAGAGCCGACAGGTATTCCGCATCGACCGTCGGTGCCGAGTATTTGGCGGCGCTGGTGGTCGAGCCGTTGTAGCCTGCGTAGATCGAGTCACCGTAGGCCACCACGCGGTACTTGGTGGTGGTCGAGGCGCGGTCAATCGTCCAGGATACGTTCTGGTTCAGGGTACTGGCTGTCGCGCTAGCGCCCCAGGCCAGCAAGGCCAGGGCAGGCAGCAGCGCGCGCAATGCGCGTGACTTGTTCATCGGTTGTCTCCTCAGTGGTTGGAAAAAACGGTGGAAGTCGAGCGCTCGAAATCTGCAGGGGGCCCAAAAACGCCTTGCTAGTTTGGATGAATGTGCGACATCCGAAAAACCCAGAAATTCCCTTCCGTGGAAACACCTATGGGTGGCGTGTAATGTTTTCCGTTAATGTGGCTGATGCGGTAATGGGCATGCGCAGACACCGCGGGGCATTACAGTCACGCCCCGGAGGTTCCAGATCACATGCCCAAGTTCATCCACACCGCCGACTGGCAGATCGGGCGTCAATTCAGCACGTTCGACGACGAAGACGCCCACCCGCTGGCCGAGGCGCGTTTGCAAGCGGTACAGCGGCTGGCAGCTTTGGCCGTCACGCATCAGGTTGACGCCGTGCTGGTCGCAGGTGATGTGTTTGACCTTCAAACCGTGTCCGACCGCACCATTCGGAAACTCTTCAACGCCATGGCGGGTTTCTCGGGCGCCTGGGTTCTGATTTCCGGTAATCACGATGCGGCTTTGGCCGAAAGTGTGTGGACGCGAGCGCAACGCTTGGGTGTGGTGCCACCGAATGTGATTCTGGCCATGCAGCCCCAGCCTGTGCTGTTGCATCAGGCCCGCTTGGCCGTGCTGCCCGCCCCCTTGACTCAGCGCCATACCTATGGCGACACCACGGCATGGTTTGACTTGGCTGATACCCCTGACGATTATGTGAGGGTGGGCTTGGCACATGGCAGTGTGCAAGGCATTTTGGCGGACGACATTGATTCGGCCAACCCCATTGCACCTGACCGAGCCACTCGCGCTCGGCTAGATTACCTGGCGCTGGGCGACTGGCATGGCTGCAAGCGCATTGACGATCGAACCTGGTACAGCGGTACGCCCGAGCCTGACCGCTTCAAGGCCAATGACTCGGGTCGCGCCTTGTTGGTGGATGTGGCTGCACCAGGCAGCGTGCCTGTTGTCACGGTGCTCGACACTGGCCAGTTTTGTTGGCATCAGCAGGAAGCTGTTTTGCATGTCAGTACCGACCTGGACGAGCTGCTGGACCGTCTGTCGCCGCTGGAATCGGATGCTGTGGTGGATTTGCGAGTGCAAGGTCAAGCCACGCTGACTCAGCATCAAGCCCTTGAAAAAGCTTTGGGAGCCACCTCAGCCAAGGTGCGCCACCTGCGTACCGATCTGAGTGCGCTGAACCTGACGCCATCCAGCGATGAGCTCGCGAGCCTGCAGGCCGACGGCTACCTGGCTGATATCTTGGCCGAATTGCGCGAAGAGCAAAGCCAGGTGGGTGATGCGGGTGAGGCCGCTCGCGATGCCCTGGCGTTGCTGGGCAGCGCCCTGATTCAGCGCTCGCCCGCTCAAGAAGGCGGTGCCGCATGAGCCTTCAGCTCACCCGTCTGCGCATCGAGCATTTGCGCCAGTTCCGTCAGCCCTTCGAGTTGGGACCCTTGGCGCTTGGCTTGAACATTTTTTCTGGCCCCAACGAAGCCGGCAAGAGCACCTTGGTGCGGGCCATCCGGGCCGCCTTCTTCGAGCGCTACCGATCGAAGGCCGTGGAAGACCTGCGCCCTTGGGGCGACGTTGGCGCCATGCCGCAGGTCGAGATCGACTTCGTGTTGCAGAACCAGGCCGGCCACCTGTTGAAATCGTTCCTGAGCAGCAAGGCCCGCTGCAGCCTGTCATGGGGGGGGACTCAACTCGATGGGGCCGAGGCCGAAGACCGTTTGGCCCAACTGTTTGGCTATGGCTTTGCCTCCAAAGGGGCCAGCCGGCCCGAGCACTGGGGCATTCCGGGCTTGCTGTGGGTGGAGCAAGGCACTGGGCAAGAGTTGGCTGATGCCGCAGCCCATGCGCGCGACCACATCCATTCGGCTTTGCAAGATCAGGTCAGTCAAGCCACGGCCGGGGCGGTGGCCGCCACTGGGGCAGATGAACTCTTGGCCCAATTCCAGGCTCAACGCGATGACTTGCTGACCGCGACGGGCAAGCCTCGGGCCAGCTATCTTGATGCCATTCAACTGGTTGAACAACTGCAGCAGCAAATCGCCGAGCTGGATGAGCTGATCAACCGCTATCAGCAGCAAGTGGATCAACTGGCCACCCTGCGCCACGAGCATCAGCAAGACGAGCATGCCCGCCCGTGGGAGGCCATGCGGGCGCATTTGACCGAAGCCCAGCAAGCTGAGCAACGTTTGCAACTGAGCGCGCAGCAATTGGCTGAGGCGCAGACGGCAGCTCAGCGCTTGAATCAGCAGCATCAACTGCTGCTCAATCAGATTCAGTCGTTTGAGCAACTGCAACAGCGTCTGGCGCAGCGTCAGCAAGCTGCCCAGCAGGCAGCCGAGACATTGCTGCAGGCTGATCAAGCGTGCGTCTTAGCGCAACAGCAGGCCGATCAGGCCAACCAGCAAGCACAACGCGCAAGGGAAGAATTGAGCCGCTCGCGGCAACATGCCACCCGCCTGACCTTGCAAAAGCAATGGCAGGAAGCGCAGGAAGCGGCTGCGCGGTATGAACAGGCGCTGCACGATGCTAGTGAAAAGCAAGCCCAACTGGACCAGCTCAAGGCACAGGCTGCGGCCTGTGTTCTGTCTCGAAACGACCTGGAGGCCTTGCGCAGGTTGGAGCGTCAGTTGCAAGATCTGAATCTGCAACGCCAGGCCGTGTCCACGCGCTTGCAATTTGCTTTGCAGGGCACGCAGGGCATTGAATTGCACGGCGCACGTGGTGTTGAGTCCTTAACTGGACAGGGCGAGCGCTTGTTGGCTGAAGCCGTGACCCTGCAGCTACCGGGCTTGGGGCAACTCACTATCACCCCCGGTGGACAAGACCTGAATGCCTTGGCGCGCGACCATGCGCAATTGCAGTCAGATCTGCTGGCCCGCCTGCAGAGCCTGGGGCTGGCAGATGTGGCTCAGGCTGAAGCCCGGTTGCTGCAGCATCAGGAACTGGTCGGACAAGTCAGCGTGGCGCAGCAAATGCTGGCGCATTTGGCGCCCAAAGGGCTGGACCCCCTCAAGCAAGCCTGGGCGCAGGCGCAGGGGCAGATGCGGTCAACGCACGCTGCCTTGGCACAGCTGCCAGGAAGTGGGGATGTCAACGGGGCGGTTCGGGCTGTGTTGCCGTTGAGTGCGGCCGAAGCGGCTCAGCAGGCTGCGGACCAATTGGAAGTCAGCACACGCCAGGTTCTGGCTCAGGCGCAACAGAGCAAGGCGCGCGCCGAGGTGCAAGTGCAGTCTACCCAGCGGGAACTGGAGCGAGCCCAAGGCGAGCTCAATAGCCCTGAGCGCTTGAGCCAGCATCAGCAGGCGCAACAGCAGTTGCTTGCCTTGGAGCAAGACCGCCGTGTGCAAACCGTGCTGGTGCAAGAGCTGACCCGCCAGCGCGAGGAGTCTCGCCCAGACATCGTGCGCCAGGACATTGACCGGCTGACCCGCAGCATGGCGCAGCTCGAGCAGGCCCATCAGCAACGCCACACACGCATTCAGGTTCTGGAAAACGAATTGCAATTGGCTGGGGCGCAAGGTCTGGAAGAGCAGCGTCAGCTCCGATCTGGCGAGCTGGATCGCGCGCAGCGGCGGGTCATCGAGTTGCGTCGCCGCGCGCAGGCGCTTGACTTGCTATGCGCCAAGTTCCAAGGCAAGCGCCAGGCTGCTTTGGCGCGTCTTCAGGCCCCCTTGCAAAAGCATTTGCAGTACTACCTGCAGCTGCTGTTTCCTCATGCCGGCGTGGAGGTGGGTGAACAGCTCACCCCTGACACCTTGGTGCGCCGTTCTGCAGCAGGCGCCACCGAGTCCAGTCAGTTCGCAGCCTTGAGCTTTGGGGCCCGAGAGCAATTGGCCCTCATCAGCCGCTTCGCCTATGCAGACCTGCTGCGCGAAGCCGGCCGGCCCACGTTGTTGATCCTGGACGATGCCCTGGTGCACAGCGATGCCCAGCGCCTGTCAGCCATGAAGCGCGTCATTTTTGATGCCGCGCAGCGTCATCAGGTGCTGCTGTTTACCTGCCACCCCGAGAACTGGCGCGACATGGGGGTGCCCATTCAAAGCCTTCAGCGTTGAATGCTGCGGCCAGCCATAATGTCCTGCCCCACTGCCTCGTTGCCCCATGGAATCGAACCGCGCTGACCGCATTCTTGCCACCTTGGCTCTGACCCTGTTGGGGGTGGGCTGCGTGTATGTGCTTTGGCCTTTCATGACCTCACTGGTTTGGTCGGCGATTTTGGCCTCCACCTGCTGGGTACCCTTGCTGTGGATGGATCGGGTGCTGGGGGGGCGGCGGATCTTGGCGGCCAGCTTGATGACATTGACCATCACCGTGGTCGTCCTGGGGCCTGTGCTGGCCTTGGCTTTGGGTTTGGCTGACAACCTGGCTGAATTGGGTAAGGCTGCCAGTGATGCCATGACCCGGGGCTTGCCTGATGCCCCTGAATGGGTACGCCGGATTCCGTTGATCGGGCATTGGCTGCATGACTACTGGCAACGCCTGGCGCACGATGGCCAGCGCCTCGTGGCCGAACTCAATAAGTTTGCCAAGCCAGCCCAAGACATGGCCTTGACCGCTGGCACTGTGGTCGGGCGTGGCGTGGTGGACTTGACCTTGTCTGTCTTCCTGGCCTTTTTCCTTTTTCTGCATGGCGAGGCCTTGGCCACACGCCTGAAGGTGGCCTTGTCACGGCTGGCAGGGGCGAGGGCGGGCTACTTGCTGGAAATCACCACAGGCACCATTCATGGGGTGATCTATGGCGTGCTCGGTACCGCGCTGGCTCAAGGGGTGCTGGCCGCCATCGGATTCCTGATTGCGGGTGTGCCCGGGGCCTTGCTGCTCGGCATGGTCACCTTCTTCTTTTCAGTGGTGCCGGTGGGGCCGCCCATGATCTGGGGTGGTGCCGCCATCTGGTTGTTTCAGCAAGGTCAAATCGGTTGGGCCATCTTCATGGCCGCTTGGGGCTTCTTTCTGGTCAGCACGGTCGACAACGTCATCAAACCCTTCATCATCAGTCGAGGCTCCAACCTGCCTTTTGCCGTGGTGTTCCTGGGCGTGCTGGGCGGGGTCCTGTCCTTTGGTGTCATCGGGGCCTTTCTGGGGCCCACGCTCTTGGCCCTGGGCTACCGCCTGGTGGGCGAGTGGACGGGGGTGACGGTTGAACCAGAAGAGCAAGGTTGATTCAGCAGCTCAGCTAACTCCCGTCGCGCCTGTTTGCCTTCTGGCGTGGGCAGCAAGGGCCACACATGGATCATGTCGGGCACCAGGCGCAGGTCGATTGCGCTGCCATGTTGTCGAGCGCGGTGTACCAGCGTCAGGGTGTCGAGGTGGCATAAATCGCGAGTACCAGCCAGCAGGGTGGTAGGAGGCAAGTCGTGCAAGTCTGCGTGCAAGGGGCTGACCCATGGGTGTTGCGTTCCCAGCGATCCGGCATACAGACGGCCTGCGTGGCGAGCACCATCAATGGCGAGCATGGGGTCGCGACGGGCCGCCGTTTCGAGCTGAGGGTGCTGCGAGTCCACATCGACCCACGGAGTGATCAGCACCAACCTGTGTGGCAGAGTTTGCCCACGGTCTCGACGTGCCAGAGCGGTAGCCAATGCCAGCCCCCCGCCGGCTGAGTCGCCCATCACCGTCAGGTGTGACAAGGGATGATGCCGGGTCAACTCTTCATACAGGCGCAAGACAAAACCCAGCGTGTGCTCGCACGTGCTTTCCGGGGCCAAAGGGTATTCGGGTACGGTGAAGGTCAGCCCGGTGGTCAAGGCCAGGTTCTCGATCAAATTCCAGTGAAAACGGGTGATGGGACGAACGTAGGCCCCACCATGCAGGTACAGCACTTGCCTCTTTGCCTCGCCATGCCGTGGGCCAATGGTGTGAACCAGGCGTCCTTCGTACAGCTGGCTGATGACATTCAAGCGCTTGGCCATGCTCTTGTGCGGCGGCGCGGCGCCTTTGCGCCGAACCTCTCGGATGCTGGCGTTCAAATGCTTGGCGCTGGCGTAAATGCGCTTGCGCCGAATCAGTTGCAAGAGCAAGACAAAGGCTTGGTTTCGCAGGCTGGGCATGTTGAAGGGGGTATGGCTACCGGGGGCTGAGCGTGTGTCCTATTGTTGTGCATTCTGGTGTGGCCAAAGCGGGTGCTTATTGCGGTGTGTGCTGGGGTCAGGGTGGGCTTTGCGACGCTCTGGCGTGCGCGCTGCAAACCAGCCGGTCACGCTGGCCGCGCCTGCTGCCAACAAGGTGCGGGTGGCTTCGTTGGCCGTGGCCCCCGTTGTCATCACGTCGTCCACCAGCACCACATGCTGCCCTTCGACGCGATGCAACGCATCGGGGCGCACGCGAAAAGCCTGGCGAATTCGTTGCGCTCGCTCGTCGGCGTGCATTCGCATGATGCGTCCTGTGTCCAGTCGGCGCTCCAGGGTGTGCGGATGTAGTCGTTGACTCCAGCCCAGTTCCTGGCAGGTCAATTGCGCGAGCACCCAGGCTTGGTTGAACCCGCGTTCCTGCCAGCGGACGCGAGACAGAGGGACCGGCACGATGAGGTCTGGTGCAGGCAGACGCTGAGCCCGCACCGCTTTGGCCAAAATGCGCGCCAGTGACAGCGCCGCGGCCGGTTGCTGCTGAAACTTCAGTGCACCAATTTGTTCAGACCAAGGGGGCTCAAAATCGACGCCCACAATGACACGGTCCATTTCCGGCGGGTAGTCTTCGCAGCGAGCGCAAACAGGCTCCAGTGCATCGTTTGCCAGGTGAAGCCCGCAGCGTCGACACCGGAGGCGTGCCGAGCCATATTCCTGACGGCAGCTCAAACACAGGCGAGCTTGCTGCCAACTGCCGCAGACCAGGCAAGTGCTGGGAGCACGCAGGAGGCGGCTGATGGGGCCCAGTTGTTCCCAGGCATGGGTGAGGTGGTTCAGCATGGGGGCTGAATGTAGGCAGCCCCTCGTTTCACTCCTATCACCCTGTGGTGGGCACACCAATTGGGGGCGGTTTGGGCGGCAAAGCGGTGGGGTTCTTATACTGATGCCTCCTTGTCCCCGATTGACCTGACCGTGTCTGCCGAATCCCGTGTTTCTCCGTCCGACGCTGTTCCTGCCTGTGCTCCCAGCCCTGCAGGCCTGACTCGGCAGATGGCTCGCCTGGCCGCCTTGAGCCAGGCCCCATGGTTGCATCAGGAGGTGGCGCGGCGACTGGCCGAAAAGTTGGATCCCATTCGGCTGGAGCCTCAAAGCTGGATCGACTGGTCGGCCCACCTTGGGGGTGGGGCCGAAGTGGTGCAGGCGAAATACCCCAAGGCCCTACGCTGGGTCATCGAGCCCCATGCCGCCTTGGCGGATCGCAGTCGGGCGGCGGCCCAGGAGGCTCAGCGCCGCTGGATGAATTGGTTCAAACGCCCTCAGGAGCCAGTCTTTGAGGCGCCAGTGGCCTCTGCCCCCTGGTTACCTGGTGGGGTGCAGATGTTATGGGCCAATATGACCCTGCATGCAGCACCCAATCTGGCTGACATGATGGCGCAGTGGCATCGGCACCTGGCCATTGACGGGTTCTTGATGTGCTCCGGCTTGGGGCCGGACACTGCTCGTGAGTTACGCGGGGTTTACCGCGAAATGGGCTGGACCTTGCCCACAGTCGACTTCATCGACATGCATGACCTGGGCGACGAATTGGTGCAAGCCGGTTTTGCCGATCCAGTCATGGACATGGAAACCCTGACCCTGACCTGGGCCACCCCCGACGCCTTGCTCGACGAGCTGCGCACTTGGGGGGGCAATGTGGCCGTGGGGCGATTTGAGGGGTTGCGCACCCCGCGGTGGCGTCAACGCCTGCTGGAAGTGCTGAACCAACGCCTGATGCGCCCCGATGGGCGCCTGGGTTTGACGGTGGAGCTGGTTTATGGGCACGCCATCAAGCCCATTCCCAAGGTCAAATTAGAGCCAGAAGCCAAAGTCTCGCTGGATGACATGCGCGCCATGATTCGCCGCGACGCACCCAAGTCCAATTGACAAGTAGGTAAAAACGCTTGTCGTGCAAGTGTTGGCAATCCGAATCAAAGTGCGGGTTATTCATA
>CAYVOP010000048.1:0-21039 GCA_964453105.1 uncultured Aquabacterium sp.
GGTTCGGGCACGTTCGAGACGTGGTCGAGGATGTCGAAAATGCGCTTGGCACCTGCGGCAGCCTTTTGGGTGACCGAGACGATGCGGCTCATGGAGTCCAGCCGGCCGTAAAAGCGCCCAATGTAGGCGATGAAGGCGGTGAGCACGCCTACGGTGATGTGGTTTTGCGAAACCTGCCAGATGCCGAAGGCCCACACCACCAGCAGACCGATTTCGGTCATCAGCGACACGGTGGGCGAGAACAGTGACCAAGTCTTGTTGAGCTTGTCGTTGACTTCCAGGTTGTACTGGTTGGCGGCACGGAAGCGGTTGGCTTCGCGCTTTTCCTGGGCAAAGGCCTTGACCACGCGGATGCCGGGGATGGTGTCAGCCAGCACATTGGTGACTTCACCCCACACGCGGTCAATCTTCTCGAAGCCGGTACGCAGGCGGTCGCGCACCAGGTGAATCAACCAGGCGATGAAGGGCAGGGGCACCAGAGTGACCAGCGCCAGCCACGGGTTGATGGACACCAGAATGGCGGCCGTCATGGCGATCATCAGCACGTGGTTGGCGAATTCGAGCTAGTTCAGTTACAGGAAGACGTTGATGCGGTAGTTTTCCGTGCAAATTCGGTTCATCAGGTCGCCGGTGCGCTTGCTGCCGAAATAGTCGAGCGACAAGCGCAGCAAGTGCTCGAAGGTGGTGGTGCGCAGGTCGGCACCGATGCGCTCCGACACCAGGGCCAGCACATAGGTGCGCGCCCAGCCCAGGGCCCAGGCGAACAGGGCCGAGGCCAGCAAACCGCCCAGCAGGCCGCCCACCAGCATGGGGTCGATTTTCTGGCCGTTCTGGAAGGGAATCAGCACCTTGTCCATCAAGGGCATGGTCAGGTAGGGCGGCACCAGGGTGGCGGCGGTGGAGCCCAATGTCAACAGAAAACCCATCAACAGTTGCCACTGGTAAGGCTGGGCAAAGCGCCACAGGCGCAGCAGCACCCAGGTCGAGGGCGGTGTCTGGCTTTCGCGGTTGCAGACCGGGCACTCTTCGGCGTCGGGCGGAATCTGGGCATGGCAAGTGGGGCACACGCCCGCTTCGTCGTCCTCGTGAACATGCCCGGATTGCTGAGCGGCCTGTTGCCGTTCGAACTGCTCCACCAGGCGCATGGCTGCGCTGTGCTGGTCAAGAGTGAAGCGCCAGAGGTGGATACGTTTTTCCGTATCATGCAATTCCAGGGTGCCCACCCCGGCGTGGTCGTGGTTCTTCAGGCTCAATCCGGGCTTCAGCTCCCAGGATTCCCAGGTGTTGCCGCCGGGTTTGAGCGACAGCAAGCGTTGGTTGCTCAGGACCAATTCGCCGCGACCAAATTGCAGTTGAAGGTCCAAGTCAACCGAAAATGATGCTAAAACGTTTTCACCTACAGCCAGCGGTATCGGCTGCGAGGGGCGATGAGTCTCTTGTGAAGGGTGTGTGAGCATGTGTTTCCCGTATCAGGCTCCCTATTTTCGCCCAATGCCGCCGGCACAACCGAGTTTCAAGAGATCCCGCTGGGTATGAGTCAGAAGAACGACATCAAGCTGTTGCGTATCAATTACCTGCGCGGCCCAAACATTTGGACCTACCGCTCCGTGCTGGAGGTTTGGCTGGACTTGGGCGAATTGGAAGATTTCCCTTCCAACAAGTTGCCCGGGTTCAATGAGCGCCTCATCGCACTGTTGCCCGCTTTGGAAGAGCACCACTGCGGTGTGGGCGAACGCGGGGGCTTCATCCAGCGTTTACAGGAAGGCACCTGGGCCGGGCACATTCTCGAGCACGTGGTCATCGAGTTGCTGAACCTGTCGGGCATGCCCACCGGTTTTGGTCAGACTCGCAGCACCTCGCAGCACGGCGTTTACCGCATGGTTTTCCGCGCCCGTGACGAGCAGGTGGCCCGCGTGGCCTTGGCCGAAGGCCATGCCTTGCTGATGGCGGCCATCAACGGTCAGCCCTTTGATGTCGATGCGGCTGTCAACAAGGTCCGCGCCCAGATCGACGACTGCTACCTGGGCCCTAGCACCGCAGCCATCGTGGGCGCGGCGGCCGATCGCGGCATTCCCCACATTCGTCTGAACGACGGCAACCTGGTTCAGTTGGGCTATGGCAAGGCCCAGCGCCGCATCTGGACGGCCGAGAGCGACTTGACCAGCGCCATCGCCGAAGGCATTGCGGGTGACAAGGATTTGACCAAGTCCCTGCTGAAGTCGGTGGGCGTGCCGGTGCCCGAAGGCCAAGTGGTCAACAGCCCGGCGGAAGCCTGGGAGGCGGCGCAAGACATTGGTTTGCCCGTGGTGGTGAAGCCGTCTGACGCCAACCATGGCCGCGGGGTGTCGCTGGAGTTGTCTGAGCAGGCCGACATCGAAGCCGCCTATGGCATTGCCGATGCCGAGGGCAGCGACGTGATCGTCGAGCGCTACATCAAGGGCGACGAACACCGCCTGCTGGTGGTGGGCGGCAAAGTGGTGGCGGCGGCGCGCGGCGAAAGCCTGTGGGTGACCGGCGATGGCACCAACACCGTGGCCCGGCTGATCGACCTGCAACTCAACACCGACCCTCGACGTGGGGAAGAGGAAGAGTTCCCCCTGGAAACCATCAAGCTTGACCGCGAGCCGGCCATTCGCCTGCTGCTTGAGCGTCAAGGCCTGACCGGTGAAACCGTTCCCGCTGCCGGCCAGCGCGTGCTGATTCAGCGCAACGGCAATGTGGCCATGGATTGCACCGATGAGGTCCACCCTGACGTGGCCTACCTGGTGGGTCTGGCCGCACGAGTGGTGGGCCTGGACATTGCCGGCATCGACCTGGTAACGCAAGACATTTCCCGCCCCTTGCTGGAGCAGGGGGGCGCGGTGGTCGAAGTCAACGCCGGCCCCGGTTTGCTGATGCACCTGAAGCCGGCGGAAGGCCTGCCTCGCCCTGTGGGCAAGCACATCGTCGATCACTTGTTTGACGAAACTGAGTCGGGCCGCATCCCCATCGTCGGGGTGGCAGGCTCGCACAGTGTGACCGAGGTGTCGCGCCTGGTGGCCTGGCTGCTGCAACTGAGTGGTCGCCACGTGGGGCTGGCCTGTCGCGGCGGCCTGTTCCTGAGCTCGCGCCGGGTCGACAACGCCAGCAGCGCCAATTGGGCGGCCGGGCATCGTTTGCTGATGAACCGTGAAGTCAACGCGGTGGTGCTGGAAAACGGCGCACCGTCGATCCTGCAAGACGGCTTGGCCTACGACCGCTGCCAGGTGGGCGTGGTCACCGATCTGGATTTCGAGGTTGCTCCCGAACTGGCTCACCATGATGTCAACGACGTGGCGCAGCTGTACCGTGTGCTGCGCACCCAGGTAGACGTGGTGTTGCCCGAAGGCACGGCCGTGCTGAACGCCGACAACGAACGCCTGGTG
This sequence comes from uncultured Aquabacterium sp., assembly GCA_964453105.1. Taxonomy (GTDB): domain Bacteria; phylum Pseudomonadota; class Gammaproteobacteria; order Burkholderiales; family Burkholderiaceae_C; genus Aquabacterium. The sequence continues at coordinate 3,405 of CAYVOP010000048.1, forward strand.
GAAATGGCCAGCCTGTGCGACGGCCAGGTCATCTTCTTCGCTGTTGACGGACAGAACCCCGCCGTGGTGGCGCATCGTGCGGCTGGCGGACGAGCTGTTTTTGTGCGTGACCAGCACATCGTTTTGGCGCAAAACGGTGCCTACGAAACCCGTTGCATCAGTTTCAACAGCCCTGCGGTCCAGAAGATGGTGCAAGCCACCAGCCAGGCCGATACGGAGCGGGTTTTGCTCGCAGTGTCCGCGGCTGCCTGGGCCATGGGCATCACGCCAGAACTGATCATTGCCGGCATTGAAACCAGCGAGCAGGCTCCCAAGCCTGCCCGCTGAGAGTTGGTCTGCTGAGAGATTTGAAAGATACGCTGATGGATGTTTCCCGTATCCGGGCCCTGCGTGGCCCTAACCTCTGGAGTCGCCACACCGCGATCCAGGCCATCGTGACCTGCACGCCAGACGAGTGCGATCTGGCGAAGTTGCCAGATTTCGAAAAGCGTTTGCGTGCGCTGTTCCCATCCATGGGGGCCCTGCGCCCTGATGGGCGTCCGGGCCAGATTGGTCTGGCGCACGCGCTCGAAGCCGTGGCCCTGGCCCTGCAGGCGCAAGCCGGTTGCCCGGTGACCTTCAGCCGCACGGCCTCGACTGTGGAGTCGGGCGTGTATCAGGTGGTGGTCGAGTACAGCGAAGAAGACGTGGGCTCGCTGGCTTTCGAGTTGGCCGAGGCCCTGATTCAGGCGGCGTTGACAGGCGCCTCATTTGAGGTCGACAAGGCCTTGGACCAACTGCGCGAGCTTGATGAAGACGTGCGCTTGGGCCCCAGCACCGGCTCCATTGTGGAAGCGGCGGCGGCCCGTGGCATTCCCTGGCGTCGTCTGACCAAGGGCAGCCTGGTTCAGTTCGGCTGGGGCTCCAAGCAGCGCCGGATCTGGGCTGCTGAGGTCGACAGCACCAGTGCCGTGGCCGAATCGATCGCGCAAGACAAGGACCTGTGCAAGCGCTTGCTGGCTTCGGCTGGTGTGCCTGTGCCCATTGGCCGCCCCGTGACCGACCTGGAAGACGCCTGGGCCGTGGCCTGCGAAATTGGCGTGCCTGTGGTGGTCAAGCCGCAAGACGGCAACCAGGGCAAGGGCGTGACGGTGAACGTGGTCGACAAGGACCACCTTGCCATTGCTTTCAAGGCGGCTGCCGACATTGGCACCGTCATGGTCGAAAAATACCTGCCAGGGGCCGATTACCGTCTGCTGGTCGTGGGCGACAAGCTCGTGGCTGCGGCGCGTCGCGACCCGCCTCACGTGATTGGCGACGGTGTGCTCACCGTGCGCCAACTGGTTGAAAAGGTCAATGCTGACCCCCGCCGGGGAGATGGCCACGCCACCTCGCTGACCAAGATCCGCTTCGACGACATCGCCATTGCCCGTCTGGCTTTGCAAGACCTGCAACCCGAATCCGTCCCTGAAAAGGGCCGCCGGGTGATCTTGCGCAACAACGCCAACCTCAGCACAGGCGGCACGGCCACCGACGTGACCGACGATGTTCACCCCGAGGTGGCCGCTCGCACCATTGCGGCGGCCCAGACTGTGGGACTGGACATTTGCGGTGTGGACGTGATGTGCGAAAGCGTGCACCGCCCCCTGGAAGACCAAAATGGTGGCGTGGTGGAAGTGAACGCCGCACCTGGCTTGCGCATGCACCTGTCGCCTTCTTATGGCAAGGGGCGCAATGTGGGCGAAGCCGTGGCCTCGCACTTGTACAAGTCGGGCGAAGATGGCCGCATTCCCGTTGTGGCTGTGACCGGCACCAATGGCAAGACCACCACCGCGCGTCTCACGGCTCACCTCATTGCCACCAGCGGTTTGCGTGTGGGCATGACCAACACCGATGGCGTGTATGTCAACGGGCGCCAGATCGACAGTGGCGACTGCAGCGGCCCCAAAAGTGCCCGCAACGTGCTGATGCACCCTGATGTCGACGCCGCTGTGTTCGAAACCGCCCGGGGTGGCGTGTTGCGCGAAGGCCTGGGTTTCGACCGATGCCAAGTCGCTGTGGTGACCAACATCGGGGCGGGCGACCACCTGGGTTTGAACTACATCACCACGGTGGAAGAGCTGGCTGTCCTCAAGCGCGTGATCGTGATGAACGTGGCCGAGAAGGGCTATGCCGTTCTCAATGCGGCCGACCCCATCGTGGCTGCCATGGCGCCCAAGTGCCCTGGCCAGGTCATTTTCTTTGCGCGTGACTTCCATCATCCCGTGATCACGGCGCACCGTGCCCAGGGCAAGCGCACCGTGTCGGTCGATGGCGATTGCATCGTGGCAGCCGAAGGTAGCTGGCGCGAAAGCATTCCCTTGCGCGACGTGCCGCTGACCCGCAACGGCACCATCGGCCTCCAGGTGGAAAACGTCATGGCGTCGGTGGCCGCAGCCTGGGCTGCCGGCATTGACTGGGACAGCATCCGCAACGGCGTGGCCAGCTTCGTCAACGATGCAGACAACGCGCCGGGCCGCTTCAACGTGATGGACTTCAAGGGCGCCACGGTCATTGCCGACTATGGCCACAACCCCGACGCCATGCGTGCGCTGGTTTCCGCAGTCGACGGCATGCCCGCCAAGCGCCGTTCGGTGGTCATCAGCGGAGCGGGCGACCGCCGCGACGAAGACATCCGCGAGCAAACGGCCATTCTGGGCAACGCCTTCGACGACATCTTCCTGTTCCAGGACGCCTGCCAGCGTGGGCGAGCCGATGGCGAAGTGCTCAAGCTGTTGCGTGAGGGGCTGACTCAGGCCAGCCGCGCCACCCATGTGGAAGACATCTACGGCGAGTTCCTGGCCATTGACACCGCCCTGAACCGGCTCAACCCGGGCGATCTTTGCCTGGTGTTGGTGGACCAAGTTGAAGAGGCCTTGGCCCATCTGGCGCGCCGTTCACAGGAAGGTTGACGTCCTTTTGCTGGATCAGGGCGAGCGAGCTTGGCAAAACCTGACCTGACGTTGTAGCCTTGGCATGGGGCAGATCCCCAATGCCGAGGTAGTCATGCTCAGGTCTTTGTCAGACGCCGCCCTCAGCCAACTGTTGCTCGATGATGCCCCTTACGGGGACATGACCACCCAGGCGCTCAGCCTGAATGGAACCCAAGGGCACCTCACCCTGGCGGCCACCCAGCCCATGACGGTTTGCGGCGTGGAAGAGGCCCAGCGCTTGTTCGAGTTGGCCGGTGCCAGCGCTCAGATACAAGCCCCCTCGGGGCGCCATGTGCGCGCCCAAGCCGAATTGCTGATTGCCCAAGGGCCCGTGGCGGCCCTGATGCTGGCTTGGAAGACCGCTCAAACCCTTGTCGAAGTCGCCAGTGGCGTAGCCAGCGAAGTGGCACGCATTGTGACTGAGCTGCGTGCCGCTGGCCTTCAGCAGCCCTTGGCCTGCACCCGCAAAGCATTTCCCGGTGCCCGTGCCTTGTCTTACAAGGCCGTGCAAGCGGGGGGCGGCATCCTTCACCGGCTGGGTTTATCGGATGGGGTGCTGCTCTATCCGGAACATCGTGTTTTTTTGGACGCCAGTGTCGACGACATGGTCGGGCGGCTGCGCAAGGCGCAACCCGAACGCAAGATGGTGTCCCTGGTCACCACGCTGGAAGAGGCAATGACCTTTGCGGTGGCTGGCAGCGACATCCTGCAACTGGATGGCTTCACGCCTGAGGCAGTGCGCCAAACCCGGCTGGCTTTGCACAACAGCCGCTTGCACCCGACCTTGGCCGTGTCCGGCGGAGTGAGCGCGGCCAACGCGGTGGCGTATGCCGAAGCCGGGGCCGATGTGCTGGTGACCTCGGCGCCGTATCACGCGCCGCCGAAAGACATCGAAGCCAGTTTTTCTCGTGCGTTGAGTGCCTGATCGAAGTAGTTCGACTCAATAGTTCACTACATAGCGGTAGTTTCGGAATCGGAATACGGCTGACTTGAGCTTGATCTGCTCCAGGCTCAGTTCGGGGCTGATTTTGTCGCCCTCATGCAGCACTTGGCTGTTGATGATCAGCACCCGTTGCGAGGGGGTGTCTGAATACATGGCGCCACCAATGGTGATGGTGGGCAGTTCGCGTCGCACCGACTCGGGCAGCTCCTGCACGGTCATCACACGGCTCTCGTCACCCGATTTGGTCGATGCTTTGGCTTCGGTAGTGGGCGTGGCACTCATGAGCGATCGGGCCGATGTGGCGGTAGGCGCTTGGGCGGGCGTCGCCACGGGGGGCTGTTTGGCTACCGCGACGGGCGCTGGCGGGGGCGGCGGCACTTCAACTGGCTGCGCGGTAGGCGGGAACACACCAGGCGGGGGCGTCATGGTCGGTTGTGGGGGCGTGGCCTCGTTGCTCACCGGTGCGGGCGTGGGGATGGGGGTTGGTGGGGCCAGGGCTACAGGGGGCTGAATGGCGGCAGGGCCGGCGACCGGGGCTTGCGCGGCGGGTTCAGAGCGGCCCCAGAACATGGCCAGCAGAGTCAAAGCCAGCAGGCCTGCCAGCAAGCCCACAGCCCAGACCAATTTGCGGTTGACGCCATGCGGCGGAATTTGTTCGACGACAGTCGCATGGGGTTGCGCATGCAGGCCGGGAACTTCACCGCGCTCTCTTTCCGAGTCAGCTTTGCGCAGAGCATCAAGGATGTACGACATGGCGGCCTTGCAATTGGGGTTCGGCCACGCCCAGGGCGCGGTTCAGTTGCATGAAGGTGGTGGGGCCAGCCACCCCGTCGGGAGGAAGGCCCTGGGTCAGCTGAAAGGCGTGCAGCCGGGCTTTCAGTTGCGGGTCGAGTTTTTGTTTGCCCACGGGTGGAGGCTCATGCTGAATCACGGCCAACTGTTGGGCCAGCCAGTCGACCGCCGGGCCGGACTGGCCATCGGTGAGTTTGCTCTTGTAGCCCTCAGGGGTTTGCCACAGCGTGCCGAAGTCGCCTCGCCACATGCGTGAAAGCTCAGCCAAAGACAGGTGGTGGGTTTGCTCGCCAATCTGCACCTCGGCTTGTTGGGCCGACAAGCCCACCAGCAGGCCGTAGGCGGTCTTGCCATCCTTGTCGAACAGGGTCAGCACGGCGGGTCGATTCAGCAATTGAAGCAGCCCCAGGCCGCTGTTGGAGCGGAAACAGGCCAGCTGTTGTTTGGTCGCCTGCGAACAAGGGTCGCCACCTTCGACAACCAAGCCCCATTGTTGGCCCAGCACGCGCCAAGCGTCTGTTTCCTGCCGCAGGGCTGGGGCAAAGCCTTGGGCCCAATCAAATGGGGCCGGGGCGTGCTGCGCAGCCAGCGTGGGCCCTGATACGGGCCCTGACGGCACGCTGTCCGGCAAGGGCGCGGACGCAGCCGCGGCCGACGAAGCCGGCTGCGGTAAGGGTTGCGATGCGGCTAAAGCGACGTCGGCAGGGTGGGCCCGACTTTGCTGAAAGGTCCCCCAGGCACCGATGCCAATGGCGGCCGCGCAGGCCGCGCCAGCGGCCACCCAGGGCCAGGTGCGCATGCCGGGCCATTGAGACAGCAGGGGCCATCGGCCCGGGTTGCGGGGCGTGCGTGTGGCGGGCCCCATCAGTTTGCCCGGTTGCAACTCAAACACCTCACGGGCCGCTTGAGTCACGATGTCTTCGCTGACCATCGGTTTGCCCGTGGCATAGGCGCCCAGCAAAGCTCGGTCACACAGCAAGTTGATTCGGCGGGGTACCCCTCGTGTCACCTGGTGAATGCGGCGAACGGCCGCCGGGTCAAACAGCGTGCCCGACTTGAGGCCGGCCACGCCCAGGCGGTGCGCAATGTACTGGTCGGTTTCCACCTCAGACAACGCTTCCAGGTGGAAGCGGGCAATCACGCGTTGCGCCAACTGCTCCAGCTCGGGGCGTGCCAGCATGTCGCGCAATTCGGGCTGGCCAATCAAGATGATCTGCAACAGCTTGCGTTCGCTGGTTTCCAGATTGGTCAGCAGCCGCAACTGTTCCAACACGTCAGACGACAGATTCTGTGCCTCGTCGATGATCAGCACATTGTTCTGGCCCACCGCATGGGTGCGCAACAGGAACTCGTTGAGCCGGTCCAGATAGGCCTTGACCGTGGCATGGGCTGGGTCCAGGTCTTCGCAGGGGATGCGAAATTCCTGGCAAACCGACTGCAACAACTCCAGCACCGTCAGCTTGGGGTTGAAGATGTAGGCTACGTTGCAACGGCGCGGAATCTGCTCCAGAAAGCAACGGCACACCGTGGTTTTGCCCGCGCCGATTTCACCGGTCAGCAGCACGAAACCACCGCCCCCGCCCACCCCGTAGAGCAAATGCGCCAGGGCTTCCCGGTGGCGTTCGCTCATGAACAGGTAGCGAGGGTCTGGTGCGATGGAGAAGGGCTCTCGCTTCAGGCCGAAAAATGACGCGTACATGCCCTCAAGAATAGCGTGTTCTGCGGGTGTGGATAGACTAGGGGCATGGCACCTTACAAGGACGTACATCACCACGGGCCCGGTCGATACTCCGTGCCCAATGCCGCCGGTCCCGGCGAGGAGGATTCTTTGCCCGATGCGACGGGCACCTGGATCGTTGACACCAATGTGATCCTGGTGGCCAATGGGCAACACGAAGACGTGGACCCGGCGGCGCAAAAGATCTGTTCTCGTTGGCTGCAGGCCCTCATGCAAACCGGACGCGTGGCGCTAGACGCGGGTCACGCCGTGCTGGGCGAATATTTGCACAAGACCCATGCCAGCGGAGGGCAGGGCGTGGGCGATGTATTTTTGCGGTGGTTGTTGCACGAGCAAAACAATCCCGCACGGGTTGACCTGGTTGATTTGCCGCAAGACGCTTCAGGTCAGTTCAGCCACTTCCCGCCAGATGCACGCCTCGAAGCGTTTGACCCATCCGATCGCAAGTTTGTGGCCTTGTCGATGGCACACCCTGAGCACCCTGCCATTTGGCAGGCAACCGATTCCAAATGGCTGGACTGGGCTGCGGCCTTGCGCGATCATGGTGTGGCGGTGCAGTTCTTGTGCCCCCGCACCATTGCCGCATTTCATGACAACAAGTCGCCCCGTTGAGCTGAGCCAGTCCATGGATTCAAGTAAGCCGATGACCGAATTTTTCCGTTTTCCTCATACCCCGCACATTGCCTGGTTGGCCCAAGGACAGCCGCGTGACGACAAGGTCTTGTCGACCGACGAGGCGAAGGCCTTCCTGACCCATGAAGTGGTGGTGGAAGAAAAGCTTGATGGTGCCAACATGGGCATTTCGTTTTCGCAGGAAGCCGTGCTGCATGTGCAAAACCGTGGGCAGTATTTGAATCGCCCATACGGTGGTCAGTTTTCCCGGCTGGACGAATGGTTGGCCACCCGCGAAGACGAACTGTTTGATGCCCTGGGTAGCCACCTCATGTTGTTCGGTGAGTGGTGCGCGGCGCAGCACTCACTCGATTACGACACCTTGCCCGATTGGTTCATGGCTTTTGATGTGTACGACCGCCGCGAGCAACGCTTCTGGAGCACCCGTCGGCGCAATCAGCTGGCTGAGAAGTTGGGTGTCAAGGTCGTGCCGCGTGTCAGCAAAGGTCTGACCGACTTGCCCACCTTGACTCAGTGGGTGAAAGACAAAACCAGCCACTATCGGCAAGGCAACCTGGAAGGCGTGGTGATTCGGCACGAAGACGATGACTGGCTCCTGCAGCGCGCCAAACTGGTTCGTCCTGATTTCGTGCAGAGCATTGAAGAGCACTGGCGCAGTCGGGCCTTGCAGTGGAACCGGATCAGCTGGGAATGAGTGACTTGCATCCTTGCCAGACTTGCGGTGCCTGCTGCGCCACGTTCAGGGTCTCTTTTTACTGGGCCGAAGCCAACGATGCGCCGGGCGGCTCCGTCCCGGTGGCGTTGACCGCAGCGGTGTCACCCCATTTGCGTTGTATGCAGGGCACCCAGACGCAACCGGTGCGTTGCGTGGCCCTGGAAGGCGAGGTAGGCCAGTGGGTGTCTTGTGGCATTTACTCGCAGCGCTCGTCCACCTGCAAGGAAGTGGCGCTGGGCGATGCGCAATGCGTCAAAGCCCGTTTGGCCCATGGCCTGCCAGCGGTGCCAGCAAGTCATCCAGATCTTTTGGTGTGAACCAACTGGGGCCGCTGTGATCGGTGCCTAGTACGGCGTCGGCCAGATCTGATTTGCGCTGCTGCAGTGTTTGAATGCGGTCTTCAATGCTGCCTTCCACCACCAGTTTGTAAACAAACACAGGCTTGTCCTGCCCAATGCGGTGGGCTCGGTCGGTGGCTTGTCGCTCCACGGCCGGGTTCCACCACGGGTCAATGTGGATGACGGTGTCGGCCGCAGTCAAGTTCAAGCCCACGCCCCCAGCCTTCAGGCTGATCAGCAGCAGCGGGCACAGCTCGCCCTGGAAGCGTTCGATGATGCGGGCGCGTTCTGCCGTGGGGGTGTCACCCGTCAGCAGCAGCGCGGTCTGGCCCACTCCTTGCAACTCGGCCGCCACGATCTGCAGCATCTGTGCAAACTGAGAAAACACCAGCACACGGCGCCCCTCTGCCACCAGTTCAGGCAGGGTGTCGAGCAACCAATGCAGCTTCACGCGCTCCATGCGGGCGGGCAGATGACGGCCTTTCAGCAAGTACGGGTCGCAGCACACTTGGCGCAACTTGAGTAGCGCGTCCAGAATGGTGATCTGCGAGCCGGCGAAGCCCTGGCGGGTCAGGGCGCGTCGCACGAAATCGTCAGCCGCCACGCGCACGCTTTCGTACAGGTCGCGCTGCAAACCGGTCAGCCGCAAGGGGGTGATGATTTCGGTTTTGGACGGCAACTCGGTGGCCACATCTTCCTTGCGTCGGCGCAAAACAAAGGGGCGAATGCGCTGCGCCAGCAGTTGCGCGCGCAGGGTTTCGCCGTTTTTTTCAATCGGGTCGCGCCAGCGCCGCTGGAAGGTGCCTGCGTCACCCAGAAAGCCAGGCATCAGGAAGTCGAACTGCGCCCACAGTTCGCCCAAGTGGTTTTCCATGGGCGTGCCGGTCAGGCACAAACGGTGTGTGGCCTGTAGTTCGCGCAGTGCCAGGGCGCTGCGGCTGCGCGGGTTCTTCACGGTTTGCGCTTCATCCAGAATCAACAAATGAAACCGGATGGACTTGAGCTTGTCCACATCGCGCCAAATCAGCGGATAGGTGCTGATGACCAGATCAGCCTGAGCGATCTCGTCCAGTCGCCCCTCGCGGTCGGCCCCGTGTAGCACCAACACGCGGAGATCAGGCGCCATGCGGCGGGCTTCGTTCACCCAGTTGAATACCAACGAGGTGGGCATGACCACCAAAGCAGGCAGGCTGAGGCGACCGGCTTCTTTCTCGGTCAACACGTGGGCCAAGGCTTGCGCTGTTTTGCCTAGGCCCATGTCGTCAGCCAAAATGCCGGCCAAGCCCGCTTGACGCAAATGCTGCAGCCAGGCCAGGCCTTGTTGCTGATAGGGCCGCAAGGTGATGGCTAACCCAGCCGGGGCGATTTGCGCGTCGAGTGCTTGCGGCGGGCGCAGGCGGGCCATCAGTTCGGTCAGGCGCGCATCGCAATCCCAGTGCCATTGGCCAAAGGCTGCGACCCGATGGGCCAGCGATGCCTGCAGTTCGGCTTGCATGCGCTCCACGCGGGCGACATCCCAATCTGACACGACACAGTCGGTGTCACGGTATAAAGGTTCGAGTAGCAACTCCAGCATCTGACTGACGATGGCCTTGATGGGGCCAGCCAGGGCTCGAATGCGCTTGCCTCCTGGTGCGCGCAGTAGCACGGTGGCGTCGTCTTCCATGACGGCCACCGCACGGGCATCCAGCCAGCGGGCGTCGCGTTTGATCAGATCGGCCAGCAGCGGGGCCAGGTCCAGGCGTTCGCCATCCAGCACCACCCCCATCGTCACCAACCACGAACCTTGTCGGCCCGGTAAAGCCAGAGGGCTGACTTGAATGCGCCAGCCTTCGGCCTCGTGTGGGTGGTGTGCAAAGCCTGGAGCCAGGTCAATTTGCCAGCCGCGTTCCTTCAACTCTGGCAGGTGTTCGGTGCAAAACTCCGGAAAGGCTTCCTCTCGTGTCAGAGTCCACCACTGGTGGTCTTCACGGCGGGCCTGGCGCGCCAGCTCCTCGCTGCGCCATTGCAAGGCGGAGTGGGGTACCCGAACCAGTCCCATCTGTAGCGCCAGGTAGGGCGCTTCGGGTTCGATCTCGACCACCGTGACCTCGCTGCCACGTGGCCCGACTTTGTCAAACGGGGCCATGCCCAAGAGGCCGTCACCGCGGTTCAGCGTGCGCAGCGTCATGCGCCACACCGGGTCTGTGCGCGAGGGACGGGGTGGTGGCGGTGCAGAAGGCAAAACGGGTGGCATCGAGGCCACATTGTGACCGCAATGCCACCCGTGGGTGGATGCGCTGCAGTGCTTTCTCGTGGGCTTATTCCAGCACCAGGCCTTCGGTGCTGGGGCGGGGCTGGCTGGGGAACGAGTGCCGGAAAATGCGCCAGATCACGGTCGAGAACTGACGGGTAAACGAGCCATTGCTGTAATGCTGGCCATAGCGTTTGCAAATCTCCTGAATTTCCGGGGCGATGTCCACATAACGATTGGCCGGCAGATCGGGGAACAGATGGTGTTCGATCTGGAAGCTCAGGTTGCCCGACAGCAGGTTCAAGATTTTGCCGCCACGCAGGTTGGATGAGCCTCGAACCTGACGCAGATACCAATGCGCGCGGGTTTCATTCTTTAGCACGCTGCGGGGGAAAGTTTCTACCGTGTCGGTGAAGTGGCCGCAGAAGATGATGGCGTAGGTCCAGACATTTCGAATGCCGTTGGCCACCAAGTTGCCCAGGAAGACCGGCAGGAAGAAAGGGCCAGCCAGCAAGGGGAAGATGACATAGTCCTTGACCAGTTGGCGGCCGGCCTTGTTCAAGGTGGGCTTGGCTTGGCGGAACAATGCCTTGCCTGACATCTTGCCAATGAAGTAGCGGCCCACGCGCAGGTCTTGAATGGCCACGCCCCATTGAAACAGCAGCGCGAAGATCACGGCATAAATGGGCTGGAACAGGTTGGCTGGATGCCATTTTTGTTCCGGGAACAAACGCAGCACGCCATAGCCGCCCACGTCGTCGTCCATGCCATGAATGTTGGTGTAGGTGTGGTGACGGAAGTTGTGTGTCTTGCGCCAGTTGTCGGCGGTGCCCACGATGTCCCACTCATAGGTCTTGCCCTGCAGGCGAGGGTCGCCCGTCCAGTCGAATTGGCCGTGGATGATGTTGTGGCCCACTTCCATGTTTTCAATGATCTTGGCCAGGCCCAGCAACAGGGTGCCCAGCAGCCACAAGGGGGGGAACCAGCCAGAGGCCACCAGCACGGCCCGGCCTGCTACTTCCATCCAGCGCTGCAGTCGCATCACGCCGCGAATGTAGCGCACATCGCTTTCGCCCAGATCGGCGCGAACACGGTCGCGCAGTGCGTCAATTTCGGCGCCGAACTGGTTCAGTTCTTCGGGCTTCAGGGCCCGGTGTTTGGGGGTGGGGGCAGTCATGAATCAGAGGTCCAAAGTCAGATCGGAGCGGGCGCTGGCAATGCACAGGCGCACGGCGCTATCGGGTTCGGCATCGAGCTCGCCGCTTTGCATGTTGCGGGTGGTGCCTGACACCTTGGCGCAGGAACAGGTGTTGCACACCCCCATGCGGCAACCGAACGGCACTTGCAGGCCATGGGCTTCCAGCGCGGGCAAGAGCGGCTCACCGCTGTTCACGGTCACGGTGCGCCCGCTTTGCTGTAGCACCACGCGCACCGGCGCAGCTGCGTCGTCGGCAGCTGCGGCCAACACAGGGGGCGTGAAGGCTTCGGCGTCAAAGCGGCGGGCTGCGTGGGCTGTCAGCGCTCGTGCGGTGTCAACAAAACCGGCGGGGCCGCAAGCCAGTACCTGGCGCTCGGCCAGATCGCCCACTTGCGATTGAATCAAGTCGGCGTTGATGCGTCCGCCCACTTCGGTGTTCAACAGCTCCGTTTCGCGAGACAGAACCAACTGCAGCTTGAACCCCGGCTCACGTTGAGCCAGTTGGTTCAACTCGGCCAGGAAACACAAATCGGCGCGTTGGCGTGCGGCATAAATCAGAACGACATCGGCTTGACTGCCAGCCGCTTGCGCTTGGCGCAGCAGGCTGATCATGGGGGTGATGCCGCTGCCTGCGGCCAGCAGCAACCATTTCCCGGCGGGGGTGGCGGGCCAGGTCATGTGACCAAACACTTCACCCACTTCTACCAAGCCACCCACATGCACGGCATGGCACAGGTGGGTGCTCATCGCGCCTTGCGGAATGTGTTTGACGGTGATGTCGAAGGTGCCGGCTTGGCGGTCAATGCGTGTGGGGCTGTAGCTGCGAGTGGTTCGGCGGCCATTCACCTCCACGCTGATGTTCACGTGCTGACCCGCCTTGGGCCAGGCCACCAGACGATTGGGGCGCAGGGTCAGCGTCACGGTGTCACGGGCTTCGACGTGGCGAGCTTCCACCGTGGCCAGTGGCCGATCCCAAGACCAGTTCGAGCGCAGGTGTTGCGCCCAGAAATCCAGGGTGCCAGGGTTCACGAAGGGGGTAAGCAGACGCTGCAGGGCGCCAGGGGCAGAACGAGACACAGTGACTCCACAGGCGTGACCAGCGTCACGCATTCGGCGCGATTATAGAGAAATGGATACGAATGTCTATACACGTGTGCATTAATGTGTAACGCTATCATGTGAGACATCTTGTTTCTGCAGTACTGCTGACCCACCTGTGAATACGCCGCCTGCTCCATTGCGTGACCGCGTTGTGCCTCTCGGGCGCAAGCCCGTGATCTCTCGTGAGGACATCATTGAGGCGGCATTGAAGCTGCTGGGGCCGCATCGCAGCGTGTCCACCCTCAGCTTGCGAGAAGTGGCCCGCGAAGCCGGAATTGCCCCCAACAGCTTCTACCGCCAGTTCCGCGACATGGACGAGTTGGCCGTGGCTTTGATTGACCGGGCAGGGCGCTCCTTGCGTCGCATCATCGGCGAGGCGAGGCACCGGGCCAACTCAGGGCAAAGCGTGGTGCGTGGCTCGGTGGAAGCCTTCATGCGTCAGCTGCGTTCCGACGACAAGCTGCTGCACATGCTGCTGCGCGAAGGAACAGTAGGCTCTGACGCCTTCAAGCAAGCGGTTGAGCGCGAACTGCTGTCTTTCGAAGACGAGTTGCGCCAAGACCTGATTCGCCTGGCGCAATCCAACCGAACCGGTTTGTACGAGCCGGCTGTGACGGCCAAGGCCATCACGCGCTTGGTGTTTGCCATGGGCACCACGGCCATGGACCTGCCCGAAGAAAAGCACGCTGAATGGGCTGATCAGCTTGAGCTGATGCTGCGCATGATCATTGTGGGCACGCAAACCCTGGCCTCGCGCCCTGAACTGGCTGGGCGCACGGTGGCCTCGCCCGAGGTGATCAAGTCTGTGCCAACCAGCGCTGCACCAGCTTCACCCACAGCGTCGAACCCAGCGGAATAAGCTCGTCGTTGAAGTCGTAGCTGGGGTTGTGCAGCATGCACGGCCCCAAGCCGTGACCGCCATTTCGGTGGGTGCCGTCGCCATTGCCAATCAAAAAATAGGCGCCGGGCTTTTCTTGCAGGTAGTAGCTGAAGTCTTCGGCGCCCATGGTGGGCTCGAACACCAGCACATTGTCTGCACCGACCACCTCGGTCATGACCGTGCGGACAAAGTCGGTTTCGTCGTGGTGGTTCACCGTGGGCGGGTAGTTGCGCTGGAACACAAACTCGCAACTGGCGCCAAAAGCCGCGCTGGTGTGCTGTGCCACCGCTCTCATCCGTTCCTCGATCAGGTCCAGCACCTCGGTGGTGAACGTGCGCACCGTACCTTGCACGGTCACGTAGTCGGGAATCACATTCGTGGCTTCGCCGGCTTGAATCATGGTGGTCGAGATCACACCGGTGTCGATGGGGCGCACATTGCGCGACACGATGGTCTGAAAGGCCTGAACCATCTGGCAGGCCACCGGAACGGGGTCAACGCCCAGGTGGGGCATGGCGGCATGGCATCCCTTGCCGCGAATCGTGATCTGAAACTCGTTGCTCGATGCAAAGCAAGGGCCGGGCTTGATGGCGAACTGACCTGCCGCCATGCCGGGCCAGTTGTGCATGCCAAAAATGGCATCCATGGGGAAACGGGCGAACAGGCCGTCGGCCATCATCGTGGCTGCGCCACCGCCAGCCTCCTCTGCAGGCTGAAAGACCAAGTAGACGGTGCCAGCGAAATCACGATGGGCGGCCAGATACTGAGCTGCGGCCAGCAGCATGGCGGTGTGGCCATCGTGCCCGCAGGCGTGCATCTTGCCGGGGTGTTTGCTGGCATGGTCGAAGCGGTTGTGTTCTGTAATGGGCAAGGCATCCATGTCGGCCCGCAAGCCAATCGAGCGAGAGCCTGGGCGCCCCTGAATCACGCCGACCAAACCGGTCTTGCCCAGTCCTCGATGCACCTCAATGCCCCACGAAGCCAGCTGCTGCGCGACCAGATCCGCCGTGCGGATTTCTTCGAAAGACAGTTCAGGATGTGCGTGAATGTCGCGCCGCAGCGCGGCAATGGCTGGGCTGAGTGCCAGCAACTCGGGCAAGGAAGGGTTCAAAGTGTCAGCAGACATGGCGTGAGCAAGCCCTTTAGATGGAGCCTGAATATCTTACTGCGGCAGCTCGGCGCTACACTGCGGCCCGCAGTTCAATTCACCTGAGATTTCATCATGGCTGACATCAATATTTCCCGCCCCCATTCTCTCGGCCTGCCCGCAGCGCGCGAACTGGCCAACAAGTGGATGGAAGGCGCCGCCCAGAAGATGGGGCTGACCTGTTCCCTGGTGTCGGGTGAAACCGAAGACCAGATCAAGTTCGAACGCTCGGGCGTGACTGGCGTCATGAAGGTGCGTGGCGATGCCCTGGAGTTGGAAGCCAAGCTGGGCCTGATGATGAAGGCACTCAAGCCCATGATCGAAGCTGAGATCGACAAGAACCTGACTCGCTTGCTGGAAAAGGCTGGCGGTCAAGGCTGATCCCACCAAGGCCAATAAAAAAGCCCCTGGCCCAATTCGGGCAGGGGCTTTGAACAAACCGCTTGAGGATTACTTCTTCAGCGATTCGATCAGGCTGATGTAGGTGTTTTTGGCCTGATCCAGGGTCTGGCCCTTCAGGTCGGCCCACGCGTCGTACTTGGCACGGCCGACGAAGTCGGTGAAGCCAGGGCGATCGCCTTGCACGTCGCCCGTGGTGGCTTGCTTGAACAGCGAATAGATCTTCAAGAGAGTGTTGTTATCAGGCTTGGCAGGCAGCAGCTTGGATTCAGCCACAGCTTGCTCAAAGCGAGCGTTCAAATCGGACAAGATTGTCTCCTCGGTGCGCGGTCTCGAACAGAATTCGGGGGCAATCGTACTGTGCGACTCAGGGTTTGTGTTGAGATAAGGCCCCCTTAAAGCAGGGGGCAGAACACCCTCTCTACAATGACGACCCCATGAAAGCGGTCTCATTTCACGGCGTCGCCAAAACCTTTCACCCCGGCGGCCGGCCTTTGCATGCGCTCAAAGGGGTTTCATTCGACATCGAAGAGGGGGAATTCTTCGGTTTGCTGGGTCCCAATGGCGCCGGCAAGACCACGCTGATCTGCATCCTGGCTGGACTCAGTCGTGCCACCTCGGGTCAGGTCTCCGTTTGCGGCTTCGATGTGGTGCGCGACTACGCCAATGCGCGTCAGGCGCTGGGGGTGGTTCCGCAGGAGTTGGTGTTCGACCCGTTTTTTTCGGTGCGCGAAACCTTGCGCATTCAGAGTGCCTACTTTGGTCTGCGTCGCAACGACGACTGGATCGACGAATTGCTGCAGCACCTGGGCCTGACGGACAAGGCCGAGGCCAATATGCGTCAGCTCTCTGGTGGCATGAAGCGTCGGGTGCTCGTGGCGCAGGCGCTGGTGCATCGCCCGCGTGTCATCGTGCTGGACGAGCCCACCGCAGGGGTCGATGTCGAACTGCGCCAGACCTTGTGGCAGTTCATTGCCCGACTCAACAAGCAAGGGCACACCGTTTTGCTGACGACCCACTATCTGGAAGAGGCGGAGGCTTTGTGCCATCGCATTGCCATGATCAAGCAAGGTCAACTGGTGGCGCTCGACAAGATGTCCAACTTGCTGGCAGGCACCGCCAGCACCATGCTGCGCTTCAAAACCGACCAGACCTTGCCGGATGACCTGTCCGCGCACGCCCGAGTGACAGGACGCGTCGTTCAGTTGCCCGCTCGCGATGCGGCTGATGTTGAATCCATCCTGGGGCGCCTGCGCCAGGCAGGCTGTCAAGTGGAAGACCTTGAAATGGGGCGAGCCGATCTGGAAGACATTTTCCTCAACATCATGCACGGCCAGAAATTGGATCGCGAGGAGCAAGCATGAACCTGCTCGTTGGGGCTCGCCCCCTGTTTTACAAAGAGGTGCTGCGGTTCTGGAAAGTCAGTGCCCAGACCATTGGTGCGCCAGTGCTCACCGCCATCCTGTATCTGCTGATCTTCGGGCACGTGCTGGAAGACCATGTTCAGGTGTTCAGCGGGGTGGGCTACACGCGTTTCCTCGTTCCCGGCTTGGTCATGATGAGCGTGCTGCAAAACGCGTTCGCCAACAGCTCGTCCTCCCTCATTCAAAGCAAGATCACCGGCAACCTGGTTTTTGTGTTGCTGACCCCGTTGTCGCACCGCGCCTGGTTCGTGGCCTACGTGGGCGCCTCGCTGGTGCGTGGGCTGGCGGTGGGCTTGGGGGTATTTGTGGTGACCTCATTGTTTGCCTGGCCCGGTCTGGCGCAATGGTGGTGGATCGTGGTGTTCGCCGTGCTTGGCGGGGTTTTGCTGGGCGCGCTGGGGCTGATCGCCGGCTTGTGGGCTGAAAAGTTCGACCAAATGGCCATGTTTCAGAACTTCGTCATCGTGCCCATGACCTTTTTGTCGGGTGTGTTTTACTCTGTGCACTCGCTGCCTGATTTTTGGCATGCCGTGTCTCGCATCAACCCGTTTTTCTATCTCATTGACGGTTTCCGTTGCGGCTTCTTTGGCGTCAGTGATGTCAGCCCCTGGGAAAGTCTGGTTGTGGTCTCCTTGGCCGTGATTGGGGTGTCAGCTTTGGCGCTGCATTTGCTGAAAACGGGCTACAAAATTCGTCATTGATTGTTTACTTGGTTTATTTTTTCGAAAGTGTCAGATGGCTGATCCCACTCCCGCCGAAGTCCGGCAATACATCGCCGACGGCCTGCCTTGCTCCCACCTGGTGGTGGAGGGCGATGGCCAGCACTTCTTTGCCACCATCGTTTCGGCAGAATTCGACGGCAAGAGCCGGGTTGCGCGTCATCAGCGCGTTTACCAGGCCCTGGGCGATAGAATGCGGGCTCAGATTCACGCTTTGTCGATGAAGACCCTGACCCCGGCCGAATGGGCCACCCAGTCAGGCGCTTGAATCCGGCTTGTTTTACTTTTCTTTTAGGCGCGATGCCACCTAGCGGCGGCCTCGTGCCCTTTGTGTTTTCATGGACAAACTCCTGATTCGTGGCGGTCGTCGCCTGCAAGGCGAAGTGACGATCTCTGGTGCCAAGAACGCTGCCTTGCCTGACCT
>CAYVOP010000049.1:0-20880 GCA_964453105.1 uncultured Aquabacterium sp.
GAGATGATGCCGATCGACATCATGTCGAGCAGCACCGTCACCATGATGAAAGGCATGGCCGCCTGGCGGCCTCGGGACGTGCTCATTGGCGGTTCCTGGCCTGACAACCCAGGAGCAAATGCCCTTTCGGGCATCACTCCATGCGGTAGTTGGGCGCTTCCTTGGTGATTTGCACGTCGTGAACGTGGCTCTCACGGATACCCGCAGCCGTGATCTCGACGAACTCAGCCTTGTTGCGCATGTCTTCAATGGTGCCGCAACCGCAGTAACCCATAGAAGCCTTCAAGCCACCGGCCATCTGGTACAGGATGGTGAGCACCGAGCCCTTGTAAGGCACACGGCCTTCAATGCCTTCCGGCACCAGCTTGTCTGCGTTGGGGTTGGTGGTTTCGTCGTTTTCCTGGATGTAGCGGTCTGCCGAACCGGCCTTCATGGCGCCGATCGAGCCCATGCCGCGGTAGCTCTTATAGCTACGGCCTTGGTACAAGATCACTTCGCCAGGCGCTTCTTCCGTACCGGCAAACATGCCACCCATCATCACGGCGCTGGCGCCTGCGGCGATGGCTTTGGCAATGTCGCCCGAATAGCGAATGCCGCCGTCAGCGATCAACGGCACGCCCGTGCCTTGCAGCGCGGTGGCCACATTGTCGATGGCGGTGATTTGAGGCACGCCCACACCAGCAATGATGCGAGTAGTGCAGATAGAGCCTGGGCCGATACCAACCTTGACGCCATCCGCACCGGCGTCCACCAGCGCCAGCGCTGCCGCACCAGTGGCAATGTTGCCGCCGATCACGTCCACCTGCGGGAAGTTCTTTTTCACCCAACGCACGCGCTCGATCACACCATGGCTGTGGCCGTGAGCCGTGTCCACGATCAGGGCGTCCACACCGGCCTTCACCAGCAGTTCAACGCGCTCTTCGGTGCCTTCACCCACGCCCACGGCGGCGCCGACGCGCAGTTTGCCTTGGGGGTCACGGGCCGCATTGGGAAAATTGGTTTGCTTGTTGATGTCCTTGACGGTCATCAGGCCCTTGAGCTCGTTGGCGTCATTGACCACGACCACGCGCTCCAGCTTGTGGTGGTGCATCAAAGCCTTGGCTTCCGCAGGCGCCGCACCATCTTTCACGGTGATCAGGCGCTCACGGGGAGTCATGATTTCGCGGACAGGCGCGTCCAGGCGGGTCTCGAAGCGCAGGTCACGGCCGGTCACGATACCGACCACCTTGCCATCGTCCACCACGGGGAAGCCGGAGATGCCGTGCTGTTTGGACAGCTCGATCACATCACGCACCTTCACACCGGAAGAAATGGTGATCGGGTCACGCAAAACGCCCGACTCATAACGCTTGACGCGAGCCACTTCAGCTGCTTGCTGTTTGGCTGTCAGGTTTTTGTGGATGATCCCGATGCCGCCTTCCTGGGCGATCGCAATCGCCAGACGGGCTTCCGTGACGGTATCCATGGCAGCGGACACCAGCGGCAGATTCAATTGAATATTGCGGGACAGACGGGTGGCCAGCGATGTGTCGCGGGGCAACACTTGAGAGTACGCGGGCACCAACAACACGTCATCAAACGTGAGGGCTTTACCAAGCAGGCGCATGAACAGGCTCCAGACGCAAAAGCGGATTATACGCACAGGAAAGCCCTGACGTAAAACCGCCGAGATGCGTGGCAGAGTGAACATATTCCCGCGGATCGGGATTTATCGACAGCACTACACTGCACAGCATGAAATACGTCCGTCTGCTGCCATCCCTGCTTGTGACTTCGCTGCTTGCTGGCGGAGTCATGCTGACCCTGTCTTCTTCCGCTGTCGCTGGAATGCAGTGGAAATGGAAGGACGCGACCGGCGCCGTTCAATACAGCGACCGCCCGCCTCCTGCCGGCACCCCAGATAAAGACATCTTGAGCCGCCCTGCTGCGGCACGCTTGATTCCGTCGGCCGGCAAGCCTGCATCAGAACCTGCTGCGACGGCACAAGCGGCCAGCGGGGCATCCAAGCCAGACAACAAAGCGGTAGACCCCGAACTGGAAGCCAAGCGCAAGAAGGTCGAAGAAGAAAAAAAGGCCGCCCAAAAGGCTGAAGAAGAGAAAGCTGCCAAGAACAAGGCCGACAACTGCACCCGCGCCCGCAGCTACCAACGCACGCTCAATGACGGCGTTCGCATCACCCGCAACAATGCCGCAGGCGAGCGCGAGTACCTAGACGACAAAGCCCGTGCAGACGAACAGCGCCAGGTAGAGGACGTGATTCGCAATAACTGCAAGTAAAACGCAGCAGCAACCGCTGGCCGCCACAGCAAACCTGATGCCTTATGCGTCAGGTTTATTTTTTTGGGATCGGTGTATGCCTTTCGGCAACTTTTCCCCATGGGCGCGGTAGCGAACACGACGCGCCTCTTTGGGGTCGACTTTCAAACCACGGTACACCTCAACGCGATCACGCTCGCGAAGCACGTGATCCAGTTCGGCCCGACGCCCCCACACCCCCACGAACCATTGCCCGGTAGCGATGGTGGTCCAATTGGGACCATCGGGTTGATCCAGTAAGCCGCTGAGCTCCAGCGCCTGCCGCACGGTACCGCCTACAGGCAAGCTAACCGACTGCCTGGCAACCACTCTGGGCGCCATGCCCACGGCAACCTCAACTATGACCACCCCCGTCTGGTTCTGGGGTTGGGCCATTTCAACGTGCGCCATAAACCTGCTCGGCTCGCTTCACAAATGCGTCCACAAAGGTGTTTGCAATTCGGTCAAAAACCGGGCTGACCACCAACTCTAGCGGGCGGCTCGAAAAAGCGTAGCTCAGCGAGAACTCGACCTTGCACGCGGGCGAATCAGCCGGAACAACAGCAGCTGCACCGGCCTGCCCCGGCTTTTGCAGGGGCACAAAGCGCCAAGTACCTGCCAAGTGAGAAAATGGCCCATCAACCAGGCTCATGGTCACGCTTTCGTTTTCCACGTTCGCATTGCGCGTGGTGAAAGCATGCTTCACCCCGGCAATACCGAGATGCAACCGCGCGGTAACACCATCTTCATGAGTTTGAACCACCTCGGCGCGATCGCACCAAGGCAAAAACTTGGGATAGTCTTCGAACCCGGTCACCAACGCGTACATTTCGCGAGGTGAATACCAGAGCAAGACTGACTTTTGTACGTGCTTCATAGAATGTCGGTATTTTAAGGAGCACGGCACGTCTCGTACGTGTCATCGGGCACACTCAACAACATGACGATCGCAGAAAACCGGAAAGCCCATTTCAACTATCACATCGAAGAGCGCTTCGAGGCCGGCATTGTGCTGGAGGGCTGGGAGGTCAAGGCCATCCGTGAAGGCCAAGTTCAGCTGACTGACGGCTATGTCGTGATCAAGGAAGGCGAACTGTTTCTGATCGGCCTGCGCATCAATGCCTTGCGCTCTGCTTCCACTCACGTTCGCCCCGAAGCAGACCGCATCAAAAAATTGCTGATGCATCGCGCCCAGATTCGCCGACTGATTGGCAAGACCGAGCAAAAGGGTTACACCCTGGTGCCCCTGAACCTGCACTACAAGGCAGGCTATGTGAAGGTTGAAGTTGCCTTGGCCAAGGGCAAGGCCGAGCACGACAAGCGCAACACCGTCAAAGAACGCGAATGGGAACGTGAAAAGGGCAGGCTGATGAGACACAAGGTCTCATCGGGTCCGAAAGACTGAGGAGCGAAGCGCGTAGCGGGCGGCCAACACTTAGGCCAGTACTGCCAGCGCTTGCTCCAGATCCCGAATCAAATCTTCTACCCGCTCCAAACCAACGGCAAACCGCACCAGATTGCCTTTGAGTGAAGCATCAAGCGAACGCATGTGACTCAGCCTGTAAGGCACCGCCAAACTCACTGGCCCGCCCCATGAGTAGCCGATCTTGAACAGTTTCAGGGCGTCGATAAAGGCGTCGATCTGGGCGGAAGTGAAACGCTCGTCGAACACGACCGACACCAAGCCCCCAGCTGCCCCACACGTTTCTTTCCAATGAGCATGCCCTGGCGAATCAGCCAAAGTGGGGTGCAGCACCCGCGCAAACTCGTTACGCTCGCACAGCCAATTCGCGATCTGACGAGTTGTCGCATCATGCGCGGCGTATCGCAAAGCCAAGCTGGGCAGACCGCGCAACACGGCTTCGGCATCGTTGGCCCCCACGCCCAGGCCTAAGCGCATGTGCGCCAGTTTGAGTTGCAGATGCAAAGCCTCGTCGCGCGTCACGACCGAACCCATGAGTACATCGGCCCCACCAGAGGGGTACTTGGTCAGCGCATGCACGCTGATGTCGACCCCTTTGGTCAGGCCCTCGCCCGGATCCAATTCGAAAGCGGACAGGGCCAGCCCCGCGCCCCAGGTGTTGTCCAACGCCACTTTGATCTGAGGACGCCTTCGAACCACCCGCAGCAAACCTAGCAGATCAGGAAACTCCAGCGTGACAGAACCTGCCGCCTCCAGCCAGATGAGCTTGGTACGGTCGGAGATCAATGCCGGCAGAAGATCGGCACGCAAGGGGTCGTAAAACCGGTGGATGATGCCCCAGTTGGCCAGCTCTCCGGATGCGAAATCTTTATTGGGGCCGTAGGCATTGTCTGGAATCAGGACCTCGTCGCCGGACTTCAGCAAGGCCATGTCCACCAGAGCAATGGCTGACAGGCCACTGGGTGCCAGCACGGTTTGTAGCCCGCCTTCCAGCGTGGCCAGGCGCTCTTCCAGCACGAACGTGGTGGGGGTGCCATGCAAACCGTAGGTGTAGCCGCTCTTGTCCTTCCACTGACGGGCACGCAAGGCCGCCGTGTTCTCGAAGATCACGGTGGAGGCCTTGTGCACCCCCGGCATCACCGCCTTGAAGCCGGCTGGGGCTTCATAGGGATGATGAATCAGCTCGGTCGAGGTTGGGGGCGTTGAAGGATTGAGTGGCTTGCTATCTGACATGGCCAACCGGTCCACTCCTGGATCAGATCGGCATGCCGATCAGGTCATGCCCCTCAACCGCCACAATGCGCGCCTTGGTGAATTCGCCCACCTTCAGCGTCTTACTGGCTTTTTCTGGGGGCAGCAGGCGCACAGTGCCATCGATTTCAGGCGCATCGGCGTAGGTACGCCCCACCCCACCCTTGCGGCCCAAGGCCGGCGCGCTGTCTACCAGCACTTGCATGGTGGCGCCTACGCGCTTGGCCAGCTTGTTGATGGACACCTCTTCGGCCACAGCCATGAAGCGAGCACGACGCTCTTCGCGAACCTCGTCAGGCAAGGCGCCTTCCAGTTCATTAGCAGGGGCACCTTCGATGGGTGAGTAGGCAAAGCACCCGGCCCGGTCAATTTGCGCTTCACGCAAGAAGTCCAACAGGTGCTGGAACTCTTCTTCCGTCTCGCCAGG
Organism: uncultured Aquabacterium sp.; assembly: GCA_964453105.1. GTDB lineage: Bacteria > Pseudomonadota > Gammaproteobacteria > Burkholderiales > Burkholderiaceae_C > Aquabacterium. The sequence goes on from CAYVOP010000049.1 coordinate 5,397, forward strand.
GAAACCAGCAATGAAGGTGCTTCGAATGACGATTTCGGGGCAAATCTCGCGCCACTTGCGGATGCGGTCGAGGTTCTTCTCGCCGTTGGCGGGGCGCTTCATGCGCTTGAGCACATCGGGGTGCGAGTGCTGGAACGGCACATCCAAATAGGGCAAGACCAGACCTTGCGCCATCAGCGGGATGATTTCATCCACGTGCGGATAGGGATAGACGTAGTGCAGACGTACCCAGGCGCCATGCTCTTGTGCCATCTTGCCCAGTTGCTCGACCAGGTCGTACATGCGGGTCTTGACGGGCTTGCCATCCCAGAAGCCGGTGCGGTACTTCACGTCCACTCCATAGGCGCTGGTGTCCTGGCTGATGACCAGCAGCTCTTTGACGCCAGACTCGAACAGGGCCTTGGCTTCTGACAGCACTTCGCCCACGTTGCGCGAAACCAGATCGCCTCGCATGCTGGGGATGATGCAGAAGCTACAACGGTGGTTACAGCCTTCGCTGATCTTCAGGTAAGCAAAGTGCTTGGGTGTGAGCTTGATGCCGGCCACGCCACGAGCCTCAGGCACCAGGTCAATGAAAGGATCGTGCGGCTTGGGCACGTGCGTGTGCACGGCATCCATGACCTCTTGTGTGGCATGAGGACCGGTCACAGCCAACACCTTGGGGTGCACGCCTTTGACGAGGTTGCCACCGCCAGCATCGGCCTTGGCGCCCAGGCAACCTGTCACGATGACTTTGCCGTTTTCGGCCAACGCTTCGCCAATGGTGTCCAGGCTTTCCTTGACGGCGTCGTCAATGAAGCCGCAGGTGTTCACGATGACCAAATCGGCGCCGTCAAAGGTTTTGGAGGTTTCGTAGCCTTCGGCGCGCAATTGGGTCAGGATCAGTTCGGAATCCGTGAGGGCCTTTGGACAGCCGAGGGACACGAAGCCAATTTTGGGGGCAGGACCGCCAGCCACAGCCGCGGGAGAGGTATTCAGTTCGGAGCTCATGGGGCGACATTGTCCGAGAAATCCACGCGTTCGTGGGATTTCTCGCGTTTCATAGGGTGATATGTTGTCTGCATGAAAGCCAATCTCTACCGCTTTTGCCCCCAATGTTCTCAGCCCCTGATGGAGCGTGACTTGGGTGAGCAAATTCGCCTGTCATGCCCTGACGCCACATGCGGGTTTGTGCACTGGAACAACCCAACACCCGTCGTGGCGGCTGTGGTGGAACATGAGGGGCAAATCATCCTGGCGCGCAACCGGATGTGGAAAGTCCCCTTCTACGCCTTGATCACCGGTTTTCTGGAAGCCTCAGATGCCAGTCCCGAGTCGGCCGTGGCCCGCGAGGTAGAGGAAGAGCTGAGTTTGAAGGCACAAGCCACTCATTTCATTGGGCATTACAGCTTTGCGCGACAGAATCAGATCATTCTGGCTTTTCACGTACCGGCCACGGGCACCGTGCAACTCAGCGAAGAATTGGCCGATGTGATTCGGGTCGCCCCAGAGCAGGCCCAGTACTGGCCCGCAGCGACCGGGCTTGCGCTGCGCGATTGGTTGGTCAAAAAAGGGTTTCAGCCAAAAGAGATGCCACTCCCGAAGCTAGGCTAGCTCTAGTTCGGCCAGGAGGAGTGAGCTCAGCCCCCAACCGCAAGCCACCCAGCTAGTTCCGCTGCGGAATGCACGCCCAATTTGGAAAACACGCGAGCCCGGTGTACTTCTACCGTGCGAACGGCAATATGCAACTCGTCCGCGATGACTTTATTGAGTTTGCCCGCAGCCACTCTTGTCATGACTTCGCGCTCGCGGTCACTCAGGCTGGCCAATCTAGCGCGTCGCTCGGAGACTCGCGCATCATTGACATAAGACGCAGCCTCGACAGCCAAGGCCTGCTCAATGCGATCAACCAGTGTGTTGTCGCTATAGGGTTTCTCGAGAAAATCGAACGCGCCCTTTTTGAGCGCGTCCACCACCATGGGAATGTCTCCATGCCCGCTGAGGAACATGACGGGATTGCGCACCAGCCTAAGCAAAAGCTCATCGTGCAGACGCAGGCCAGACATGGGCTCCATCCGCACGTCCAGCACGAACACACCCCGCAAAGTACCTGCCTGCGTCAATCGATCAAGCAAGTCCTGTCCACTACCGTAGGTGTGCACCAACAGCCCGCGTGACCCGAGCAGGAATGCGAGCGCGTCGCGAACCACGATCTCATCATCAACCAGGTGAACTTCCCCCACTTGGTGAATGTTCATTCCGAGACCTCCCAAACTGGCAACGAGAACACGAATGCTGCGCCACCCAGCGGGCTTTCCTCAACATCCAGTACCCCATGGTGCAACTCGATGATCGAGCGGCAAATGGCCAGGCCCATGCCCATGCCATCGGGTTTGGTGGAAAAGAATGCAGCGCAAAGTTGGTCTATGGTCTTCCCTCCCAGACCTGGACCACTGTCTGAAACGGTCACTTTGACGAACCCCTGCTGCGGAATGCGTGCTGCGGTGATCAGAATGCGCCGATTTGCGGCCTGTCCGACCATGGCATCGCAGGCGTTGCGTACCAGGTTGATCAACACCTGCTCGACTAGGACAGGATCTGCCCAAACGGGCTCCAGATCAGGCGCAAGATGCGCTGACCACTCCACATCCTGCTTCAGCAACTCCCGTTGAAGCAAGGCCATGCCATCGAACAAAATGCGTCGCAAGTCCCCCCGTTCCAGTTCGGGCTCACGCCGGGTCAGAAACTCGCGAATGCGCTTGACAATGCGCCCCGCATGCGCAGCCTGTTCCGACATGCGTTGCAAGGGCTGAATCAACTGCGGTTGCGGGGTCTCAGCGCGCTCCAGTGCATTGAGCAAACCGGTGTTGTAGCTCATGATCACCGACAGCGGTTGGTTGAGCTCGTGAGCCAGAGTCGAGGCCACCTCGCCTAACATCGTCAGGCGCGCGTTATGGGCCATGGATTCCATCTGCCAGCGTTCGCGCTCTTCCATTTGCTTGCGCTCGGTGATGTTTACAATGGACGCCATCCACCCTATTTGCTCGCCACTGGAGTCAACCAACGGGGCTTCGTAGACCATCACATCCACGACCGCCCCATCACGGTGGCACCAGCGAGATTCGTACCCCTCCCGCGGCGCCTGCCCCGCCATGTTGCGCAAGTGCCGAGACATGGTCTGTTCGATCTGGTCCGGCAACCAATAGGGCATAGGGGGAAGCTTGCCCACGAGTTCATCAGGCGAATAGCCCACCATGTCGGCCATGGCCTTGTTGACATAGACCAGGCGCCCATCCAGATCGCGGGCCCGAATGCCGATGGCCAGGGAATCTTCCATGGCCTGGCGCCAGGCAGCTTCGGTTCGCCATGCCTCCTCGGCCAGCGACACACTGCGCATCTGCCGGCGCAGCATGAGCGTGGCCACCACAACCAGCACCACAAAAACACCCATAAGCGCCACCGGCAGGGAATGCCACCACGGCCCAATGACCGAGCGCGCAGTGACTTCCAACCAGGCATTCGGCATGGTGGCACCCAACGACACGCGGTACCAGGCCTGGTTGGGTGCGCGCTCTTTCTCCACCGTGGAGGCAATCACATCACCTGCTATATCAACCAAGCGGATGTCGTATTTGCTGGCCAGCCACCACGGCAACTTCTGGCGCAAGATGGCTGCAGCGGAATAGCGGGCTATCAGGCTGCCCGCGACACCACCATCCCGATTCAAAACAGGCACCATCAGGTGGCCAGATAAGCCTCCGTCATCCCCAGAACTTTTGGCGACATCACGCCGAGCCGTGTCTTCCAGGGGGGCTTGCGCTTGAATACGGCCCGCCCCATCCAGCCAGGTCACATCAACCCAGAAGCGCCGCAAGCCATCCAGCACCATGGCCTCACGCGCAAACGACGGCGGCGAGATGATGTTTTGCCCCATGGCGTCGGCCAAGATCTTCAGCCGGGCCGATTCGGCATCCAGCCGACTGCTGATCTGAGCCTCAAGCGACAAGGCATCCGCGATCATTTCTGCTCGCTGAGCGTCCAGGTCTTGCCTCTCCATCGCCCTGAGCCACAGCAGCACGCCAGAGGCGAATGCCAAAGACAAGATCAACGGCCATGCCCAGATGGCCGGCCAGGCCGTTACCCACCGCCCCAGCAGTGACATGCGGGGCTGAGGCGGAACGGCCAGCGTTGGGCGCGAGGGGTGGGAAACCGGGCTACTCACGCTAGCAGTCTAGAACCAAGGCCACAGATTGCCGACTGGTGAAACTGCGAAATGTGGAACTCCACAATTTCGGTCTACCGGCAAGCCGCCAACAATCGAACCATAGAAATCCATATGGAGAACGCGATGAGCCAGGCCCTTCACACCCCCATTCTTCGCCGCGGCCTGTTGGCGCTGGCCGCCTCTCTGGCTTTGAGTGCCTCGGCGCTGGCACAAGCCCCCATCATCATCAAGTTCAGCCATGTGGTCGCGATAGACACCCCGAAAGGCAAAGCGGCCGAGTTCTTCGCCAAGCGGGCGGCCGAGTTGACCAAGGGGCGCGTAAAGGTCGAGGTCTACCCCAACAGCCAGTTGTACAAAGACAAGGAAGAGATGGAGGCCCTGCAATTGGGCTCGGTGCAAATGCTGGCCCCGTCTCTATCCAAATTTGCCCCCCTGGGGGTAAAAGAGTTCGAGGTGTTTGACCTGCCATTCATTTTCGACGACTACAACGACCTGCACAAAGTGACGCAAGGCCCCGTGGGGCAAAGTTTGCTAAAGAAGCTGGAATCGCGCGGCATCACCGGGCTGGCCTATTGGGACAACGGCTTCAAGGTGATGTCGGCCAACAAGCCGCTCAAGGCGGCGGAAGACTACAAAGGGCTGAAGATGCGCATTCAGTCGTCCAAGGTACTGGACGCGGAAATGCGGGCCTTGGGCGCCCTGCCTCAGGTTCTGGCTTTTTCCGAAACCTACCAGGCCTTGCAGACAGGGGTGGTTGACGGTACTGAGAACCCGCCTTCGAATCTGTATACCCAAAAGATGCATGAAGTGCAAAAGCACCTCAGCGTCACCAACCACGGCTATCTGGGCTACGCCGTTGTCGTCAATAAAAAGTTCTGGGACGGCTTGCCCGCAGACATTCGCACAGCCTTGAACAAGGCCATGGTCGATTCAACCAAGGTGGCCAATGACGTTGCTTTCCAAGACAACAAGGAGGCGCTTGAGAAGGTCAAGGCCTCTGGCAAAACCACGATTTACACGCCCTCAATGGCTGAACGCTTTCTACTGAAGAAGGCTCTGGTTCCGGTACACAAACAAATGGCCTCACGCATTGGCGATGAAGTCTTGCAAGCCATTTACAAGGAAACCAACTTCGACCCCAGCAAGTTGTAAAGCCCGTGGGTTGAACGCTTCAGCCCACGCGATGACGTGGGCTTTTTTGTACCAAGGAGACCGTCATGAAATGGCTTGATCATCTCGAGGAATGGCTGATAGCCGGCTTCATGGCCCTGGCAACGCTGATCATCTTCGTTTCAGTGCTGCACCGCTACATGGTGGGCTTTCAGTCGCCCATGCAAGATTGGCTGCTGACCCTGAATTTTGCCTGGGCCCAGGAGGCCACCATCTACCTGTTTGTGTGGATGGCCAAGTTCGGCGCGGCCTATGGCGTGCGCACCGGCATTCACGTGGGGGTAGACGTGCTAATCAACCAGCTCGACGCACCCAAACGCAAATTTTTCGTGCTGTTTGGACTGTTGGCTGGCGCCTTGTTTACCGGCACGATTGCCACCATGGGTGCCAACTTCGTCTGGCACAACGGCGCGAACTACGCCTTCCATCAGTTCTTCCATCTGAACATGACCGATCTGATCGAAGGGCCGACGACCCCCGATCTGGAGTGGCCCACCTGGATCATCTACCTGGCCATTCCGCTTGGCTCATCACTGATGTGCTTCCGCTTCTTGCAGGTGGCCTGGAGCTTTACCCGCACTGGCGAGTTGCCACACCACGACCACGGCCACGTTGAGGGTCTGGACGAAGAAACCGCCAAGGCATGAGGAGTACAACATGAACGGCATCATCATTTTCTGCGTTCTGCTGGCCCTCATGCTCACGGGCATGCCCGTGTCCATTTCCTTGGGCCTGACCGTTTTAACTTTCATTTTCGGCTTCACCCAGGTCCCACTCGAATCGGTTGCTCTCAAGCTGTTTACTGGCATTGAGAAGTTCGAGATCATGGCCATTCCGTTCTTCATTCTGGCCGGCAACTTCCTGACTCATGGGGGGGTGGCACGGCGCATGATCAACTTCGCCACATCCATGGTGGGGCACTGGCATGGCGGCTTGGCTCTGGCTGGCGTGCTGGCCTGCGCCCTGTTTGCTGCGGTGTCAGGTTCGTCGCCTGCCACGGTGGTGGCCATTGGCTCCATTTTGCTGCCTGCCATGGCCAAGGCCGGGTTTCCCAACAAGTTCGGCGCGGGGGTGATCACAACATCGGGCGCCCTGGGTATTCTGATCCCGCCCTCCATCGTGATGGTGATGTACTCCGTGTCCACCAACACCTCGGTGGGTGCATTGTTCCTGGCTGGCGTGATTCCAGGCTTTGTGCTGGCCCTGATGCTGGGCGCCACAACCTGGTGGCGCGCCAAGAAGTTCGGTTACCCACGCCAACCCAAGGCCACATTCGCCCAACGAATGAAAGCACTGAAAGACTCCTTCTGGGGGCTGTTGCTGATAGTTGTGGTCATGGGCGGGATCTACACCGGTATGTTCACCCCGACGGAAGCCGCGGCCATGGCAGCGGTGTATGCCTTCCTCATCGCCGTATTTGTCTACAAGGACATGGGCTTGAAGGATGTGCCACGCGTACTACTGAACTCAGCCAATATGAGCGCCATGCTGCTTTACATCATCACCAACGCAGTGCTGTTCAGCTTTGTTCTGGCCAATGAGAACATTCCTCAACAACTGGCCGACTGGCTGGTCGGCATGGGCCTGGGTCAGATCGCCTTCCTATTGGTGGTTAACATTTTGCTGCTGGTGGCGGGCAACTTCATGGAGCCCTCTTCGATCGTGCTGATCATGGCCCCCATCCTGTTCCCGGTGGCCACCAAATTGGGCATTGATCCCATTCACTTCGGCATCCTGATCGTGGTGAACATGGAGGTGGGCATGTGCCACCCACCAGTGGGTTTGAATCTGTACGTCGCATCAGGCATCACCAAAATGGGCATCACGGAGTTGACCATAGCCGTCTGGCCATGGCTGCTGACCATGCTGGGCTTCCTGGTGTTGGTCACATACTGGCCTCCGCTGTCTCTGTGGCTGCCTCACTTGCTGATGAAGTAAGGAAACAAGGGGCATGGCCGGTTGGCCCGCCCCTTTTATCTATTGTCATCAACACTCAAGACGTCAAACTTGCCTGGCTGTAGCACAAGCGACTGGGCCTGATTCCCATGCGTACCAACGAAATCAGGTAGCCGATGCCCGCTTGATTCGGGTCAATCACGGGCACGTAGGCCTGCAGGCTTTCGCTCAACATCAACGACAGCTTTTCCGCCACGCCGACAAAGCCGGTGCACCCCAATAGCAAAGACTGCGCCCCCAGGTCTTGAATCAGGTGTAATGCCACGGGCAGCGATTTGGCCACCACCACGTCCACATTCGACAACTGGTCAACCGGGCAGTTGATCGGAGCAATGCCCGCGAAGTTGTCCTGCAAGCCATAGGTCAGCACATGCCCTTGCTGCATGGCGAGTGTGCTGGGCAGAATGGTCAAGATGCCAAACCGCTGACTCAAACCCAAAGCGGTAAACGCCGAGGTGGGAAAGCCGCCAATGATGGGAATGTCGATGACTTCCCGCGCAGCTTCCACTCCGCACATATCAAAGTCGCTCAGCCAGATGCCGTCAAAGCCCGCGTCTTGCAACTGCTTGGCCAACTCGACAACGGGGTAGCCATTTTGCAACCAGTTGGTTCGGTTCTGAATACAGTCGTGGCCTTGCGTGAGGTTGTGCACCGACACATCCACATCAGGTGGCAAGACCGGCTGAACCGCTTTTAACAGCAGATCGTTGAACTGTGAGGTGTTGACAGGCGCAATGATGGCAATGCGCAGCCGGCGTTGCGTGTCAGCCATGGGTCACCTCCCCATGGGGCTGCGCGACCAGTTTTTCTACCGGCACATAGGGGCCTCGGTAACCCAGTTGGTTGACCTGCTGCATGAAACTGTCAAGAATCAAACCTCCGGGTTGCCGCAAATGATGGTCTGCGACAAGCCCAATCAATGCCACCGGCCGCCTGCTGTACGCGGGGTTCAAGCCACCACTGGCCAGCACGATGTCGCCATTCGAGGCCACCGCATCGCCGGCCCCCTCGAAGAACCAACAAATGCTGTCTGGGGCCATGCACAAGGGCTGCGCCCGGTTACTGGCCCAGGCCAGCAATGATTCATTCTGATAGAGCACCTCCGCCGCCTGCTCTCCGGCCTTGATCGTCACAGTTCCCAGATCGAAGCCGCCAGACGTATCTACCGCGGCGCCAGCCAGCGCACCGGTCGGCATCAGGCTGATGCCATGCACATTCCAACGCTCTCGCAGCACCGACAGCAAGTCGTCCACAGACTTGATTGAGCCACCGATGACAGCCCGACCAAACTCCAACGCACGAGTCAACGTGCCAGTAATCGGCAGGGCCTCTTTCAATTTGGCTGGCGTCATCACCCACATGGCCAAGCCACCGAACTGTTTGAATTCGGGGTCGGCCACAATAGGTCGCATCATTTGCTCCACGATGACCGACACATCAACCTGATGCTGGCGATCGCCGTGCGTACCTTTGGCTGGAGTAACGTCCAGTTCCACCGTCAAACCGTCCTGACTTACCAGCACGGCAGGGCGAGGGTCCACATGCTTTGCGGCAAATGTCAACATGGGCAATGACGGCACGGCGCGTCCGGCGCCATCGCCATCCACAACCGCCAGGCCCAATTTGGCCGCAACGAGGCAGGCCACAGTGAACCCCAGTGCGCCGCTTTCCGGCGGCACCACATAGGCCAGATGGCGCCCCTCTTTTTTCAAGCGCGCCTGAATTTGCGCCACAGCCAGAACAGGCCCCACAGGGTAGGCTGCACCATCAATGGCTTCAGGCGACCCCATGTAGGCCACCATCACCGCATCACCTTCGGTGGCCTCCTCCTTGGACACCACCCGAACCTTGTCCGTAGGGTAATACGCACCCTTTTCAAAGTGCTTGACCAGCCCTCTGGCTGATTCAATGGTTCCGCCTCCGCCGCTGCCAAAGAAGCAGCCGCCCAGCAGTAAAGGCTCCAGATCGCCACGAACAAGTGTGTTGGCCATCACCCTCTCCTACACCCCAAACTCTTGGGGTTGTTGCAAGAGGAGCTATGTTGTCAGGCGCGCTCGAAGTGCCAAGGCCCGATTTAGTCCACCAAAGCCGGTCATCTTGTCGAGGGTGCGGAGCATTCTGTCCAACACATCAAACGCAGCTCGGCTGCGGCCAGACTGCTCCAACAATTCAGCCAAATGCGTGGTGGCACGGATGCGTGCCGGCACGGCCCCCAAGGCCAATGCCGTAGACATGGCACTGCGCAAGGACTCTTCCGCGCCCTCCACATCGCCCAAGGCCTGACGGGCCCGCCCTTGAACGTCAAGCAACTCACCCAGGTAGGCCCGATCTTGGTGATCCAGGCACACATCCATGGCCTGGCTCATCAGTCGATCACTCTCCGCAGGGTGACCCGCAGCCAACAGCACTTCTCCCAACTTCCACGCGTAGAAGGAATAGAACAATTTCCCACCATTGCGCAGCATATGCACTTCGAAGCCATCGCGAATGGCGGTTTCAGCCTCATCGATTTGGCCCGCTGAGAGCAAATACACCCCTCGGAAGATTTGCCCCACCCCTCGGTAAAAAACAAAACCGTGGCGCGCTGACAGCGTTTCCAATTCGGTGGCCAAAGGGCCCAGCGTATCCATGTCCTCAAACAAACATGACAACCAGGCCGCACCCTGCAAGGCGATGGCTTGATTGAATGGGTGCTCGGCTGTTTGCTCTGCACGCACCATCAAGCGACGACGGGCCACCTCGGCACGATCAAAATCGCCCACTTGAAAGGCGGCCAGACCTTCGAAGTTCAGCGCCAAACCGACCAGATCGAAACCCTGTGTTCGACAACGCTCTTGATTTCCAACTGGCGTCAGGCCGCCTCGTGCCATGCAGGCCAAGGCTTCAGCACTGTCCCCCAACCAGAACAAGGTATTGGCCATCGCGACATGCGCCTCGGCCACTAGGTCGGCATCGCCGCTGCCCTGAGCGCGCTGCAGCATTTCCTGAACGGTGCCGCGGGCTTTGCCCAAGTCCATGGCCATCAACTGCGCCGTCCAAATGCCAAACAGAATCGAACTGAGTTCCGCGTTGTCGACCACGCCGTCGCCGGCCTGAAATGCCTCTTCATAGGCCTGAACTGCATCGGCGCTAAGCCACCCTTCCAACGCTCGCAAGCTCACGCCCAACAATCGGTGCAGGTCGTAGCTCAGGCGCTTGGACTCCGGTGCGGCTGGGGCCAGTCGAACCCGATCCAGCCCCATGCGCAGCAAGGGCACAGCCTCTTTGAAAGCAGCAGCCTGAATGTGGCGTTCGGCCTCCTCCAGGCAGTCCTGGGCCGTGCGCTGACGCTCGCTGCGCGCGGCCAAGCGCCGCTCCACCGCTTTGCGACTAACCCCCAACAAACGGGCTGCGGCAGACTTGTTGTCTTCGCTGAGTTGCATGGCGCGATCAATCAATAGTTGCTCTGCCACGGCTAATTTGTCATCTCCCGACAAGGCCAGCAGGGCATCGGCCAGCGAAACCGGGTCTACGTGCTCGGCCACATGCTGCGGGGCCAAAAAACGCCCCACTTCATCGGCCGTGACATGAGACTTCTCAGCCAACACACCCAGCCGATCGACCACACTGCGCAGTTGCCGGATATTGCCTGGCCACTGATGGCTTTGCAGCCGCTGCAAGGCCCCATCGCTGAACGTCAACGCACGAGGTTGAAGCGAAGCGAAGTGCTTGACCAGTTCGGGAATGTCTTCCCGCCGTTGATCCAAACCCGGCACATCCAGCACAAACACTGCCAAGCGGTAGTACAAGTCTTCCCGAAACGTACCGGCTTTGACTGCTGCTTCTAGATCGCGGTGCGAAGCTGCCACCACCCGCCCGGAAAAACGCTTGACTTCGGTCGACCCCAAGGGACGGAATGACCGCGTTTCAAGCACACGCAACAGCTTGGGTTGAAGCGAAAGAGGCAATTCGCCAATTTCGTCCAAAAACAAGGTCCCGGCCCCCACCCGCTCGAAATAGCCCGGGTGGCTGGATACCGCCCCAGTGAATGCGCCTTTCGCGTAGCCAAACAACTCGGCTTCGACCAAATGTTCTGGCAAGGCCCCGCAGTTGATGTCCAGGAAAGGGGCCTCGGGCCGACGGCTGCGATGGTGGATCAACTGCGCCATCACCTCCTTACCCGACCCTGTTGGCCCCGATATGAGCACCGCACGGTCGGTATGCGCCACACGGTCAAGCACATTCAAGAGCTGCTGGAACGCGGGGGAATGCCCCACCACGCAAGGTTCACAAGACGTGAGGACGGAGGAGAGTTCTCGCATAAAGCCGATCTTCTTTTACAAGATCCCCCATATTACCCAAATCGTCCAACGAATAACCAACACATGGACGCTTTCGTCCACATAAACAGACAATATTGGGAATATCGGCCCCAACGCCTCGGAACGCAAGGCTGGCACGCTAGTTGCGGTTAAGTAAGAAATGCCCGACCCATCTCCCGGATTAACTGGCGCGTTTTTCTACGGGGATCGAGGTCACATCACAACAAGGCATCTGCTCGGGGAATTGCGCCAAAAACAAGAAGACGGCTTAGGAGTACCAGCCAGATGCAATCCGTGCAAAGCGCGACATCACAAGCGAGTCTCACCAACCCACACGCGCTTGCGTCGATCATGAAGGCCAGCGAAAGCTGCCAGATCGTGGCGCACGAAGACATCCTGGATGAAAACGGGGTCAAGCTGTGGGCCAAGAACCAACCTGTGTCGCATGCTTTGCAGCAAAAACTGCTGGAGCGAAAACTCAGTCAACCCATTGAATCTTGCCTGAGGGCTGAAGATGGGGTCACCCACATCGAACTGGTCAACACGGCTCGCCGCCTTTATGAAAGCCGGCCGCTGCTTTCGAGTGCGGTCAGCCCATGGGCCAAGGAGTTGCTTGACGACATCCCTCGGCTGCCACTTCACCCTGTCGCGCAACTGCTGCTGACTGCGGCTCGCAGTAGCTCTCCCCAAGCCTACGAGCACGCCGTCATGTCCATGCTGATGGCGGGCGCCATGGCCATTTATTCGGGCTCCGATCGCTATCAATTGCGCATGAGCATGTTAGGCGGCCTGCTGCATGACATCGGCGAACTCTACATTCAGCCTGACTACCTCACGTCCGACGCCCCCCTGACCCCAGAGGCTTGGCGACACATCTGCGTTCACCCTCGCGTGGGCGCCATCTTGATTCAGCAGCAAACCGACTACCCGGCAGAACTGTCACGCGCCATTTGTGAGCACCATGAGCGTGGCAACGGCCTGGGCTACCCTGCACAGTCTCGTCACCTGACTTCGTTTGGCAGCCGCCTAAGCGCAGTCGAAGCCTTGATGGGCATTTTGAGTTCCGATCGCCCAGAAGCCTGGGAACACGCCGCCTTGGCGGTTCGGCTGGTTCCCGGCGAGTTTGACTCCGTCGCGCTGGCCTTTGCCAGCCAAGCAGCCAACCGGCACACCCACACGCCCCCTGCCGACCTGGAAACCCAGGCCGACGCCATTTGGGAACACGCCATGACCTACCAAAGCGGTCTGCAAATGGCCTTGCGTGAATCAGCCAGGCTGGCGGTGGCCTCTACCTCAGAAAAGGTCTGTGGCGTCGCGCGAACCATTGCATCCAGCGCGGAACAATTGCTGAAGGCTTGCAATGCACTGGGCATTTGGGCCCCGAAACATTTGGCCGGCAAACAGTTGCATGAGCTCCGCCTAGCCAATATCGAACTGGATTTTCGTGCGCAAACCATCCAGCGCACGGTTTGCTGGATGGACGATCACTTGCTGCCCAACGAACGCGATGAGCTAGAAAAGCTTTGGACCGCGCTTCGCAACCATGGGCATCTCAGCCAGGACTGACGACCCGCACCGAGTCGGGTAAATATCACAGCACCCACCCCGCCTCGCTGATACACTTCGGGTTTGTCAGGAGAGAGCTACCCAATTTGAGGTAGCCGCCGAAGGCGCAGGGCCCCTCAGCGAGAGTTGACCGCCCGAACGCTCAGGCAAAAGGACTGGCAAACATGGTGATTCGCTCACCATGATCCTCACTGGAGAGAGTCTGGGCGACAACGCTGACCAGCGTCGTGAGCCAGACCACCGAAGGGGCAAGCCCACAACGCGCCGGCTGAAGTCAGTGCGAGGGGTCAATCTCTCAGGTAAAGCGGACAGCGAGGGCAGCTCCAAACGATTGCATCTGCTTTGCGGAACAGTCGTTTGGGTTTATCAAGAATGCCCTCTTGCTGGCTTCGCCGCCGGCCGCTTGTCATGTCCGCTGACCAGTCCGCACCTTTGCTGAAAACGCCCCTGCACGCCCTGCACATCGAACTGGGAGCCAAGATGGTTCCCTTCGGTGGCTACGACATGCCCGTGCAATACGCCACCGGCATCCTGACTGAACACAAGCACACCCGCGCCGCCGCCGGCCTGTTTGATGTCTCGCACATGGGTCAGGTCCTCCTCAAAGGTGAAGGCGCTGACGCCGCGCTGGAATCGCTTGTGCCTGTTGACATCGTCGATCTGCCCAAGTTCAAGCAACGCTACGCGCTGTTCACCAATGAGCAAGGCGGCATCCTGGACGACCTGATGGTCACCCGCCGCGAAAACGATTTGTTCGTGGTCGTGAACGCCGCCTGCAAGGTGCAAGACATTGCCCACATGCAACAGCACATCGGTAGCCGTTGCGCCGTTCTGCCCCTGCCCGACCAGGCTTTGCTGGCGCTGCAAGGCCCGCAGGCGGTCACCGCACTGGCCCGCTTGAACGCAGACGTGCAAAAGCTCACCTTCATGACCGGCGGCCACTTCGTTCTCGACGGCATTGACTGCTTCCTGACTCGCTCGGGCTACACCGGCGAAGACGGTTTCGAAATCTCCGTTCCCGCTGACAAGGCCGAGCAACTGGCCCGCGCCCTGCTGGCTCAGCCCGAAGTCAAGCCCATTGGCTTGGGCGCGCGCGACACCCTGCGCCTGGAAGCGGGCCTGTGTCTGTACGGCCACGACATCGACACCACCACAACCCCCGTGGAAGGCAGCATCACCTGGGCGATTCAGAAGGTGCGCCGCGCCGGTGGCGCCCGTGCCGGTGGCTACCCTGGTGCAGCCGTGATCGACGCCCAACTGGCCAATGGCGCAGCGCGCAAGCGCGTGGGCCTGATCAGCACCGAGCGCATGCCCGTGCGCGAAGGCGCCAAGGTGGTGGATGCCAATGGCGCCGACATCGGTGTGGTCACCAGCGGCTCTTTGGGCCCCAGCATCAATCAACCCGTGGCGCTGGCCTACGTGAAGGCCGAACAAGCAGCCGTGGGCACCCAGGTGTTCGCCATCGTGCGCGACAAGCGTGTCGCCATGACCGTGACCACACTGCCCTTCGTGCCTAACCGCTACTACCGCGGCTGATCTCCATCACGGCTGAGCGATACTCTCGGCCGTTCGGCAAAAACAAACAATTTCAATCATTTAGGACGTCCATCATGACCATCAAGTACACGCCCGACCACGAATGGCTGCAAATCAACGCTGACGGCACCGCCACCGTGGGCATCACTCACCACGCTCAAGATGCTCTGGGCGACGTGGTGTTCGTGGACCTGCCCGCTGTGGGCGCCACTTTCGCCCCCAAGGATGTGGCCGGTGTGGTCGAGTCTGTGAAGGCTGCTGCTGACGTCTACATGCCCGTGACCGGCGAAATCGTTGAAGTCAACGAAGCCCTGCGCGACGACCCCGCCCTGGCCAACAGCGACCCCACCGGTGCTGGCTGGTTCTTCAAGGTCAAGCTGTCCAACCCCGCCGAAGTCGACGGCCTGATGGACAAGACCGCTTACGACGATCTGCTGAAAAACGCCTGATGCGTCAAGCCGGACGGCACTGGGCACAAGCCCATGTGCCAACCGGCTTTTTTGTTGCCGTGCTCGCTCAACGCCATGAGCGCAGCCCTAGGTTCCGCCCCTCGCTTTGCCGCCGAACACCATGCCGAACACCGTCACGCCCTCCCTCGCTGAACTCGAAAACGCGACCGAATTCCACGCCCGCCACCTGGGCCCCTGGGATGCCGAACAAGCCAACATGCTCTCCGCCATTGGCGTGGCTTCTCGTCAGGCACTGATTGACGGCATCGTGCCGGCCTCCATCAAGCGCGGCAACCCCATGG
>CAYVOP010000050.1:0-20690 GCA_964453105.1 uncultured Aquabacterium sp.
GGCTTCTTCAAACTGATCCGCATTGAGCATGCGCGCGCGCATCATGAAGCTCAGCGCGCGGCGCGTGTCCATCACGTTGCGGCGAATGCGGCCGTTCAAGTCTTCCTGGCGGGCGATGGCGGCCAGTGCCTCGGCGGCAGCGGCATCGTTCACTTCCGACTTCAGCACGCGGTGGCTGACCTTTTCGAGGTCGTCGTAGATGCCTTCGAGCGTGTCGGCGGAGTACTCGGCATCAGCGTCGTACAGTTTGAGCAACACGTCCTTGGCGTCTTCGATCAAGGCGGGAATGCGGCGGGCGCGCATGCGCAGCAGGCGAAACACCGGCAGGTCTTCCCGGTGAATCGAGAACAGGACGTTGTCGTGCAGGATGAAGGCCACGCGAACGTTGCGAGGCGTTTCGTCATCGTCGATCAAGAAGTCGGAACGGATGTGAATCGAGCCGTCTTCTTCATAGAAGCGGGCGGATTCTTCCAAGTCGTCGTCAATGATGTCGCCGGGAATGACGAGCCCGAACTTGACGGCGATCCAGCCTTTTTCTTCGGGCGTGGGGTCTTCGAGGTCGACCCACACTGGACGAGCAGGGGTCAGCTCGTCAAGGCTGTCGATTTCTTCCTGGAAAAGCCGGCCATTGGCCAGCGTGAAGACGTTGAGCATGGGTACTCCAGCGTCAGAAAACGCGTGCGATCAAAAAGGGGTTGTGTTGTGTGTGCCGCCCCCTCCTGTCGCAACACCAGCACGGCGGCACCTGAAAAAGGTGGCCAGCGCAGGTGGCTGGAGTGGGCGGTCACCTAGGGGGAAGGTCCAAGGTGATGGCTCCAATGGCGAGCCCAGTCGGCTCAGCCCGTATTATTGCCTGATCATGGCCCTTCCGCTGTCTCGAATCGATCTGAATCTGTTCCGCGTCATGGACGCGGTGTTTGTGCACGGCGGTATCTCAGGGGCGGCGCGGCATCTGCACCTGAGCCAGCCCGCGGTCAGCCACGCGCTGGCGCGTTTGCGCGAGGCTCTGGGTGACCCGCTGTTCGTGCGGCAAGGCAACCGCATGCTGCCGACCGAGTTGACGCGGCGGGTGATGGCCGATGTGCAGGCCCACTTGCGTGGCTTGCAGTCGGTGCTGGAGCAGGCCGAGGTGTTTGACCCGGGTACCTTGGAGATGACCTTGCGCATTGGCCTGCGCGATGTGCTGGAGGCCATCACCCTGCCCCCGTTGATTCGCTTTCTGGCCGAGGCGGCCCCGGGCGTGGTGTTGAGCAGCCAGCGGGTGGCGCGCGAGTCGATGGAGCGCGCCCTGAGCGGGGGCGAAGTGGACCTGACCCTGGAGCGACAGCTGCGTGTGGGGCCGCGCATTCGCGGCGAAAAGCTGGCCAACGAAGCGTTGACGGTGGTCATGCGCGAGGGCCATCCCCTCGCACAAGAGGCTATCGATGTAAGTGATTACTTTCAGTGCAGGCATGTTCTGGTATCGAATCAGCAAGATTTGCAAGACCCGCTGCAGGCCGCCTGGACTCATCTGGGTTTGGGTGAGCGGCAGGTGATGTTGCGCTGCCAGCACTATTTCGCGGCCTGCCAGGTGGTGGCGCAGACCGATGCCCTGCTGACCATGCCGCGGACCTACGCGGAGCAATTGGCCTCGGTGTTGCCGGTGGTGTGTCGTGACCTGCCGGTGTCGGTGGCGCCTTTGTCGATCTGGATGTACTGGCATGCCGACCGCGATGGCGACCCGGCGCACCAGTGGTTGCGCCGCCTGGTGGGCCAGGGCGCACGCAAGGCTATGCATGAAATGAATGACTTGTGATGAAAAACCATCACTTGTAGAAAGACCTTCGGGTTGTGAAAATGCCTCCATCGCGTCATCGCAACGCCTGTTCCCTTGGAGAGCAATATGGATTTCCAGCCCAGTGACCGCGCCCGGCAGACTGCACAACGGGTGCGCCAGTTCATCCAAACCCACATTGAGCCGGTGGAGAAAGAGCACTGGGAGGGCATCCTGGCGCAGCGCCACGGTGGCGACTGGACGCAATGGAAGATCCCGCCCCGCGTGGAGGCCTTGAAAGCCAAGGCCAAGGCGGAGGGGTTGTGGAACCTGTTCCTGCCTGATCCTGAACTGGGTGCGGGCCTGAGCGTGCTGGACTACGCTTTCAGCGCAGAAGAAACCGGCCGATCGATGATGGCGCCCGAGATCTTCAACTGCAATGCACCTGACTCCGGCAACATGGAAGTGCTGTGGAAGTACGGCAGCGACGAGCAAAAAGAGAAGTGGCTCAAGCCTTTGCTGGCCGGCGACATTCGCTCGGTGTTTTTCATGACCGAGCCCGACGTGGCTTCGTCGGACGCGACCAACATGGCCGCCACGGCCGTGATCGATGGCGACCACATCGTTTTGAACGGCAAGAAGTGGTGGTCGTCGGGTGTGGGCGATCCGCGTTGCAAGATCGGCATCTTCATGGCCTTGACGCCGGACGAGAGCAAGGACCGTCACCATCAGCATTCGATGGTGCTGGTGCCGATGGACACCCCCGGTGTGGAAATCAAGCGCATGTTGCCGGTGTTTGGCGAGTACGACGAGCCCCATGGTCACGGCGAGGTGCATTTCACCAACGTGCGAGTGCCGATTGGCAACTTCATTTCCGGCCCAGGGCGAGGGTTCGAGATTGCGCAGGGCCGATTGGGCCCAGGCCGCATTCACCACTGCATGCGCTGCATTGGGGCTGCCGAAAAGGCTCTGGAGTTGGCGATCAAGCGGGGCATTGAGCGCAAGGCCTTCCGCAAGTCGCTGATTGACTTGGGCGGCAACCGTGAGCGCATCGCCGAAGCGCGCGTGGCCATTGACCAGGCCCGTTTGCTGACCTTGCAAGCCGCCTGGAAGATCGACACCCTGGGCGTGATGTCAGCCTTGACAGACGTGTCAGCCATCAAGGTGGTTGCCCCCACCATGCTGCAAAACGTGGTGGACTTTGCCATCCAGATTCATGGTGGCATGGGCGTGTCGCATGACACCATGTTGACCGCCTTCTTCAATCAGGCGCGCAGCCTGCGTCTGGCCGACGGCCCCGATGAAGTGCACAAGGGCATGATCGCCCGTCTCGAATTGATGAAATATGGAGTGAGCAAGTGACGTCATCATCGACGCAAGGGTCCGTGCAAGACCAAGGTGGCAGCGTCCGCGCTGGGGAAGAACTGAATGTGCCGGCGGTTGACGCGTGGCTGCACGGCCAGGTGCCCGGCCTGCAAGGCCAGCCCGAGGTGACGCAGTTTTCGGGTGGGGCTTCGAACTGGACCTATCGCCTGAAGTACGCCAATGGTGATTACATCTTGCGCCGCCCGCCCAAGGGCACCAAGGCCAAGGGTGCGCACGACATGGGGCGTGAGTTCAAGGTGCAGCAGGCCTTGAAGCCGGTCTACCCCGTGGTGCCGACCATGGTGGGCCTGTGCACGGATGAGTCCGTCACGGGCTCTGAGTTTTATGTGATGGAGCGCATCGCCGGCATCATCCCGCGCAAGAACATGCCCCGCGGTCTGAGCCTGGATGCAGCCACCACGCGCAAGCTGTGCACCAATGTGCTCGACAAGCTGATCGAGTTGCATCAGGTAGACGTGAAGGCTTCCGGGCTGGAATCCTTGGGCAAGGGCACGGGCTATTGCCAGCGCCAGATCGAGGGTTGGAGCGACCGCTTCCTCAAGGCCAAGACCTGGAACGTGTCGAGCTTTCGCTATGTGCGTGAATGGCTCAAGGCCCACACCCCGACGGATGTGGCCAATTGCGTGATCCATAACGACTGGCGCTTTGACAACGTGGTGCTGTCTGAGCAAGACCCCACGAAGGTGATTGGTGTGCTGGACTGGGAAATGGCCACGCTGGGCGACCCGCTGATGGACTTGGGTAACACCCTGGCCTACTGGGTGCAGGCCGACGACGATTTCCTGATGAAGGGCGTGCGCCGCCAGCCCACTCACCTGCCGGGCATGATGACCCGCCAGGAAGTGGTGGACTACTACCTGAGCAAGACCGGCTACAAGGTGAACAAGCGTCAATGGGCTTTTTATGAGGTCTACGGCCTGTTCCGCCTGGCGGTGATTGCGCAGCAGATCTACTACCGATATCACCACAAGCAAACCCGCAACCCTGCGTTCAAGAACTTCTGGATCATGGTCAATTACCTGAACTGGCGTTGCAAGCAGGTCATCAAGCAAGCGGGGCGTTGAACCATGGGCGCCATCTACCTCATTCGCCATGGCCAGGCCTCGTTCGGGGCGGCAAACTACGACCAGTTGTCGGATGTCGGGCGTCAGCAAGGGGCCGCCCTGGGCGCGGCGCTGACCGAGCGGGTGACCCGGGTGGATGGCGTGATCACCGGGAGCTTGCAACGTCACCAGGCGACCGCGGCGTCTTGCATGCAGGCCATGGGGTTGGCGGTGGCGCCCCAGGTGCATGCGGGCTTCAATGAGTTCGATCACGAGGACGTGATTGCGTGTGCTGAGCCTCGCTACGCCGACAAGCTGGTCATGATGGCGGACATGGCCGCCACGGGCAGTCCACGTCGGGCCTTCCAGCAGTTCTTTGAGAAGGCGGTTCAGCGCTGGATGAGTGGCCAGCACGATGCCGACTACCGCGAGACCTGGGTGGCCTTCAAGTTGCGCTGCCATGCGGCACTGGACGACGTCATTCAGCAATCGCAGCAGCACCCTTCCAGCGGCACCACCCTGGTGTTCACTTCCGGGGGCGTGATCGCGATGGTTTGCCAGCGTTTGTTGGGCATACCAGACGAACATGCTTTTACACTGAACTGGACTTTGGTCAACGGTGGGGTGACCAAGCTGGTGGTGGGCTCGCAAGGCCCGCGCCTGCTGTCGGTGAACGAGCATGGCCACTTTGAAGGGCCGCATGCGCATTTGCTGACCTACCGTTGACCTCAACACATTCAGTTGAGGAGCACGACGATGGGTGGACAAGGAAGCAAGACGGATTTGAGCCTGATGCGCGGTGGCGCCGCGAAGTGGATGTTGGGCGCCTTGGGCGTGGTGGCGCTGGTGTTGGCGGTGGGCGTGGCCTCTGCCTGGCAGGCCGACAAGCCGGTTGCCGAATTGATGGGCAAGTACGCGCCCCCGCCTTCGCAAATGGTGGCAGTGGATGGCATGACCGTGCATGTGCGCGATGAAGGCCCGCGTGACGACCCTCAGCCCATCGTGCTCTTGCATGGCACTTCGGCCAGTTTGCACACGTGGGACGGCTGGGCGCAGACGCTCAGTGCGCAGCGGCGGGTGATTCGGTTTGACCTGCCAGCGTTTGGTTTGACTGGCCCTTCGCCGGACCATCGCTACACCACCGAGCGCTATGTGCAGTTCGTCAAGGCCATGTACGACCACATGGGCCTGCAGCACACCGTGCTGGGCGGGAATTCGCTGGGCGGCGCCATTGCGTGGGAATCGGCTCTGGCCATGCCGGGCCGGGTCGACAAGCTGATTTTGGTGGATGCAGCGGGCTACCCGATGTCGCCCAAGTCGGTGCCCATTGGGTTCAAGATTGCACAGATCGAGTCACTGGCGCCCCTGATGCGCCATCTGCTGCCGCGTGGCATGGTCGAGTCCAGCGTGCGCAATGTGTATGGCAACCCCGACAAGGTCACCCCCGAACTGGTGGACCGCTATTACGACTTGAGCCTGCGCGAGGGCAACCGCCAGGCACTGGGTGAGCGCTTCCGCCAGACCGTGTGGGGTGCCCATGCCGATCAGATCAAGCAGATTCGTGTCCCGACCTTGATTCTGTGGGGCGACCAGGATCGCCTCATTCCGCCCGACCATGCCCAGCAGTTCCTGCGCGACATTGCGGGCAGTCAGCTGATCATGTTCCCGGGCCTGGGTCATGTCCCGCATGAAGAAGATGCGGCCCAGACCGTGGCCGCTGTGAAAACTTTCCTGACCCCGCATTGACAAAGGTTGAACCTCGCATGTCTCGTCCCATTCGCAAGACCATTCTGATCACCGGGGCCAGTTCTGGCCTGGGCGAGGGCATGGCCCGCTTGTTTGCCGCCAAGGGGCGCAATCTGGCGCTGTGCGCGCGGCGGCTGGATCGCCTGGAGGCGCTCAAGGCCGAGTTGCTGCAAAAGCACCCTGGCATTCGGATCGAGTTGCGTGCGCTGGACGTGAATCAGCACGATCAGGTCTTTGCCGTGTTCAATGACTTCAAGCAAGTGTTTGGCACCATTGACCGGGTCATCGTGAATGCAGGCCTGGGCAAGGGGCAGCCCATTGGCAAGGGGCGCTTTGACGCGAACCTGCAAACGGCGCAGACCAACTTCATTGCCGCGCTGGCGCAGTGTGAGGCGGCGGTGGGCATTTTCCGGGAGCAGAAGGCCGGACACTTGGTCACGATTGCGTCGATGAGCGCCATGCGGGGCCTGCCGCGCAACCTGACCACCTATGCCGCGACCAAAGCAGGTCTGGCGGCCTTGACCGAAGGCATTCGCGCCGAGCTGCTGAAAACGCCGATCAAGGTGAGCACGATTTTCCCGGGCTATATCGAGACCGAGCTCAGTGGCAAGTCGGCGGGCAAGACGCCCTTGATGGTCGATGGCGAGTCGGGCAGCCGCGCCCTGGTGGCCGCCATTGAGCGCGAGCCGGCGAAGGCCTGCGTGCCTGCCTGGCCTTGGACGCTGATGGGGTGGATCATGCGCAACGCGCCTTTGAGCGTGGTGGCGCGCATGAGCTGACCCTGTAACGCACCCGCGCACGGACCTGATCGAGGCGGCGCCATCAGCGCCAGATCCGCCTGTTTCCTGCGCACAAGTGCGCATTTCGCATCGCGGCGAGGGTTTCAATTGCTTGTCGCGGTTTGTCGGGCGCGCAAAAATGAACCCAAGACATTCAACGGTTTTGGGGGCTGGTGTGACGGCGGTGCTATTGGCGCATGAAGACGAGGCCTTGCGTGCTCGCATGGTGTCGGCCTTGGGCGCGCACGGCGTGTCGGTGACGCCGGCAGATTCGGCCCGTGGGGCGCTGGAGGCGGCCCTGTCGGCCAGCCATGCCCTGGTGCTGCTGGGGGCTGGCCAATGCTGGCTCGATGGGGAGCCCTTGCGCGAGGTGCTGCGCTCGGCCGGGGTGATGTCGCCTGTGTTGCGAATTGATGAGGCTCAGATGTGCTCAAGTCAGAGCCCAAGCGCCAGCGAGCCTTCGGTGACCGACGGCGCCGTGGTGTGGCGAGGGCCCGATGCGGTGGCGGGTTGGTTGGCGCATGTGCCCGCCTCCCCTGGCCCGGCCCAGAATTGGGATGACCTGACCTTTGCCTCCCTGGCTGGGTTCGAGCGTTTGCAGTCGCGGTTTCGTCAGCGTCTGTTTGACCAGATGCCGTGCATGCGCGAGTGTTGTGAACAAGGTGATTGGAGTCAGTTGGCACGCCTGGCCCATGGGGTCAAAGGGGGTGCCAGTTGCTTTGAGATGCCAGCCATGACCGAGGTGGCTGCGGCCTTAGAGGCGGAGGCCTTGGCTGCGGCGTCTGGAGCCGGTCAGTCGGAGTCGATCCAGTCGGCGCTAGACCGTTACGAAATGGCCTTGCTGGCTTTTGCTGGAGCCCCCGAGGTGATGAACCAGGATGGAGGACGCGATGGGCGTGCAGCACGATGACATTCTCATTGTCGATGACGTGGGCAGCAGCAGGGAGTTGCTGGGGACCTTGTTGAAGCAGGTGTGCGTTTTGCCGATTCGCATGGCGCGCTCGGGGCAAGATGCGCTCGATCAGGTTCGCGAGCGTTTGCCGGCCATCATCTTTCTGGACATCGATTTGCCCGATCTCAATGGCTTGGAGTTGCTGCGTCGTATCCCCGGTCAGGACGATCACACCCCTTTCGTGGTCATGGTGTCAGGGATAGGCACGCCGGGCAACGTGAAAGATTCGCGTGAGCATGGCGCTGCTGCGTTCATTCTCAAGCCCTTCAAGCCACAGAAAGTGCTGGAGGCCTTGATGCTGTTTCAGCGCCGCAGTGGGCGTGAGGTGCTGCGCCTGCAACTGGACTGACCGCTCACAGCGGGCAGACCGCCCGAACCGCTTCGGTCAGTTGGGAGGGCAGAAAGGGCTTGGTGATCCAGGCGCGCACGCCCAAGCTGTGCCCTTCAATGCGCTTGTCTTGTTGCGTGACCGAGGTCAACATGATCACGGGTGTGCTGCTGTAGCAGGATTCACGCAGGTGGCGAACAAACGTCAAGCCGTCCATGTCGGGCATGTTGAGATCGCAGATCACCAGATCGATGGGCACACCGTCGAGCCTTAGCAAGGCGGCTTGGCCATCGGCTGCGTCCACCACTTGATAGCCAGCTCGCTCCAGACCCACCTTCACAACCATGCGAAAGCTGCCAGAGTCGTCAACGACGAGGACGGTCTTGCTCATGATTCGCTGTCGAAGTAGTAAGTCATACGCTTGCGCGGAGACAGGTAGGCGTGGGCTTCAGGCGAAAGTTGGGTGGGGCGCAGCGTGCGGCTGACCGACACGTCAGGCGCCTCTTCCAGATCGACCAGAATGGCTTCTTCACGGGGCACCGAGGGGTCGTGGATGAGCACCATGGGCCGCAGGGGCTTGGTGGTGTTGACCGAGACCACCATGCCTGTGGCGCCATTGCTTAGCACCACGATGGTGCCGGGGGGGTACACCCCCATGCAGCGCACAAAGGTGCTCAGGGCCATGGAATCGAATTGCGCACGTTGCTGAGCAAACATCATCGACAACGCTTCGTGCGGGGTCAGTGAGCGGTTCGGGTCCGGGTGGTTGCACAACTCGTCGTAGGCGTTGACCAGCGACACGATGCGCGACAGCAGCGACATCTGAACCGCCTTGAGGTGGGCGGGAAAGCCGCTGCCATCGACTCGTTCGTGGTGTTGGGCAATGACTTGCAGGATTTCGGGGCTCAGCCCCATTTTCTTGCCGATCTGAACGCCGTACTCCGTGTGCTGTTGCCACAAGGCCAGTTCGGACTTGTTCAGCGGTTCGGTGCGCTTGACCAGTCGGTCGGGAATTTCCAGCTCACCGACATCGTGGAACAAGGCGCCCATGCCCACCATTTGCACCACTGGGGCCGGGGCCTTCAGCTCCTTGGCCAGCATCATGGACAGCAGGGAGACGTTGAGCGTGTGGTGATACAGCTCTTCCCCGCCAGACTTGTCGGCCATCAACTGAATCGACACGTCGGCATCCACCAGCATGGATGCGGCAATGCCGCTGATGAGGGTGCTAGCTGATTCGCGGGCCTCATCCGGACGGGAGAAGACATTCTGGTTGAGTGCCTTGACCGTGCGTGCGGCGGAAATCAATTCCTTTTCGCAGGCGCTGGCCTTGGCTCTTTGCTTGTCCAGCCGCGCCATGCGCTCGCGTTTGACCTGGAACACCGGATCGTCTTCCCGATGCGGGGTGGCCGACAGGGGCGGAGGGGTGACATCCTGGGCGGCGGGCGGCGGCAGCGGGGCGCTTTCGCTTTTGTCGGGGTTGTATCGAATGCGGCTCAGTCCGAGGGACTGGATCGTGGCGATCTGGTCCAGCGACTTGATCTTGAAGCTCGAAAACGTGAAGGGGTGCTCCGTCCACGACAGATCGAGGTGGACAAAAAGCCCAATGCACAGTTGCTCGGGCTGAATGTAGCTGTCGGATGTCGAAGCCGGGTGAGACATGGCGCGAGGGTGGGATCAGCGAATGTGGCGGTGAACCGCTTCCAGCAATTGTTTCGGGCTGAACGGTTTGGTGAGGTAATCATCGGCACCTGCCTGCCGACCCTGAAGGCGATCCTGGTCCTGCCCCTTTGCGCTCAAGATGATGATCTTGATTTTTCGGGTGCGCGCGTCGGCTTTCAGGCGGCGACACACTTCGATCCCGTCGATCGAGCCAGGCATCATGACGTCGAGCAGCATCAGATCGGGCGTGAGCGCCTGGGCCGCGGCCAGGCCCTGATCGCCGTTCTCGGCTTCGTGCACGTCATAGTCTTCCAGCTCCAGCGTCATGCTGACGAGCTCGCGGATGTCCACCTGATCTTCCACGATCAAGATGCGCTTCATGACATCTCCAATTTTGTATGGCCACGTGCCATCATGCGCTTAAGACTATCCTGATGGAAGCCGAAGAAAGATCCGGAAAGTAACATTTTTCATGACATGGATACTTATCTGCATCGCTTGATGACCGGAGGTCGCCAGTGGAGCGACGGCGTCGTCTTGGCCCTTTGCGCCTTGCTGCTGGCGGGGTTGTGGTGGGGCCTGCCGGCGGCGGCATCGCCCGGGTGGCGCTGGGGCGCGTTGGCCTTGGTGGCGACCTGCGGCGGGACGCTGGCTTTGGGGGCTCGGACGCCCCTGCGTCTGTGGGTGCCACCGGTTTGCCTGGTGGCGCTGGTCTGCGCGCAGTTCCATCTGATGGGGCCCATGACCGGCGGGGCCTGGCCTCTCGCGCTGGTGGGGCTGAGTGTGCTGTCTTTGTACCAACGCTGGACCTGGGTGGCGGCAGCCGGGCTCATTTGGGTGGCTCAACTGGGCGCCTTGGCTCTGGGCCCTGCGGGCTTGGACGGCGCCTGGGGGCTGATGGGGGCCTTGGCTTTGCAAACCGCCTGGATGGCGCGCATGGCTTGGGGGTTTCGCTGGCTTGAGACCGAGCGGTTCGAGTTGCGTTTCCTGGTGCGCGCCATGGAGCGGGGCAGCGGCGTGCGCTTGAATCTCGATGTGGTGAGGGCCGATACCCGGCTGGGGCAAAAGCTCAAGTCTGTGCTGCATCGACTCTCGGATGTGGTGACGCAGGTGCAAGCTGCCTCAGGCGGTGTCCAGGACGCGGCTCACCAACTCAATGAGGGCAGTGACGAGCTTCGCAGTCGCACCAACTCGACGGCCTCCGGCTTGGGCGATGTGGCCATGTGCCTGGAGCAGATCAACGTGATCGTGCAAAGCAGCGCCCGGGCATCGCAAGGGGCGCGCACCATGGCGGCGCAGGCCACCGAGCGCGCGGTGGCGGGGCAACAGTTGGTGGCTCAGGTCGTTGATACCATGAGCGAGATAGATCAATCGTCTCGCCACATCACCGAGATCACCGCCATGATCGACACCATTGCCTTTCAGACCAACATGCTGGCCTTGAACGCGGCAGTCGAAGCCGCGCGTGCGGGCGAGCATGGGCGGGGGTTTGCCGTGGTGGCGGGTGAGGTTCGGCAGTTGGCCAAGCGTTCATCCGATGCCGCACGCGAAATCAAAAACCTGATTGACCGTTCGGCCAGCACGATCGAGGTAGGCTCTGGCTTGGTGGCCGCTGCAGGTTTGGCCATGAAAGACATTGTGGAGGCGGTGCAGGGGGTGGGCGCCGCATTCGATCAGCTCTCCAGCGACAACAACGAACATGCCGATGGCATCGGGGTGGTGACCACCTCCGTCAAGGAGCTCAACGAGGTTACCCAGCGCAACATCGAGGTGGCTGAGCAGTCGGCTCAGGTTGCGGGTGAGTTGCTGCAGCATGCCGCCACCATGACGCATGCCTTGCAAGCCTTGATGTCGGGTGGCGAGGTGCGGCTAGAGGCGCTGCCTTCGGCCGTTGCGGTGCCGGAAGCGCCGGTGATGGCCGCAGTCCAAGCCAGCCAGCCTGCAGCCATGCCGGCCGTGGAGTATTTCTGATGATTCGATGGCGAGAGCTCCCGATCGAGGCCTTGCGTTTCTCTCTGGAGTTGTTGGCCATCATCGCCTTTTGCGAGGTGGTGGTCATGGTCTTGCTGTCGTGGTTGGTGCCAGCCGTGACGGGGTGGCAGGCCGCTTTGCTGGACGCCAGCCTGTTGACCTGTCTGGCCGCGCCCCTGGCGGTGGTGCGCGCTCGCACACTGTTTTTGAAGGCACGAGATCCGGCCGCAGATGGACTGAGCGGTGAGCCTGGTGGTTCCGCGGGCGTGGGTCAGGAGTGGCGTTTGCCGGTCCTGACCTTGGTGCTGGGCCTGATGGTGTCGTGGTTTGCTGCCTGGGGATTCTGGACCAGTGAGCACGACGCGTCGCGCGCGCGGTTTGACCGGGCGGCCACCCAAATCCAGAGTGCGATCGAAGCGCGCTTTGACAAGGTGCAACAAGGGTTCCATGGTCTGCGCAGCGCCATGACCATGATGGATCGAGAGCTTCGACCCCATGAATTCAGCGATTGGATGCAGGCTCGGTTTCAAGACGGTGAGCTGTTGGGCATCCGTGGGATTGGCTTCATCAAGCGGGTGCCTCGTGGAGAGCTTGAAGCCTGGCAGGCCGCGCAGCGAGCCATGGGCATACCTGACTTTGAGGTCAAGACAAAGGGTGGCTCGGCTGATCTCTATGTGATCAGCCGCATTGAGCCCTTGCGTGACAACCGCCAGGCCTGGGGGTATGACGTGGGTTCGGAAGCCTTTCGGCGCCAGGCGGCAGAAGAGGCTGTGCGCACCGGTCAGGTCACCCTGACCCGACGGATTACCTTGGTCCAAGATGGGCTGAAACGGCCCGGCTTCCTGTTTTACATGCCCCTGTTTCGCAAGGGCGTGATCTTGCAGACCGTGCAAGATCGGCGAGACAATCTGGTGGGCCTGATCTATGCGCCCATCGTGATGGAAGAGTTCCTGCGTGGCATTGCGCCGGAACTGCAAGGTGCGTTGGACTTTGGTGTGTATGACTCGCCGCTGACCGATGGGCGATCGCTCTTGGCGGGCGACTTGATCTCAAGCGGCTTGTCAGAAGAGCATGTGTTCACACGGCATGTGGTTATGACCGTGGGGGGGCAGCCTCTGACCCTGGCGGTGGGGGCCACCCGGGCATTTGATACTTCGTATGGCCGCAGTGGCCCCGTGTGGGTGGGCGTGCTGGGATCGATTCTGAGTGCGGCGCTGGCCTTGATGGTGTGGCTGCTGCGCTCTGGCCGAGAACGTGCGGAAGCCCTGGCGAATGCCATGACCCACGATCTGAAACAGGCCAAACGCTCGGCTGAGGCAGCTTTGCGTGAGCAGGCCACCATTTTGGCCACGCTGGAGCGCTTTTCGATTGTGTGTGTGGCCTCGCCCGATGGGATCATTCGGGAAGTCAATGACCTATTCTGTCAGCTCAGCGGATACGACCGCGACCAACTGATCGGGCAGAACCCCCGCATGCTGTCGTCGGGCAAGCACGATGCCATGTTCTGGATTGATTTCTGGCAGACCTTGCTGCATGGCTCGCCCTGGATGGGCCCGATCTGCAACCGAGCCCGATCAGGGCAGCTTTATTGGGTGCAGACCGTGATCGCGCCGGTATGCGGACCCGATGGCGCGGTGGAGAAGTACATCTCGTTTGGCTATGACATCACCGAGTCGCGCACCATTCAAGACGACATGGCCGCCAGCGCCGAGCGCTACAACCTGGCCATTGATGGGGGCAACGACGGTCTGTGGGACTGGATGAATGTGCATTCGCACGAAGAATGGTGGTCACCTCAGTTCTTCCGCTTGCTGGGCTATGCCCCCAACGAAATCGCAGCCGATCTGGTGACCTTCGACCAGATGCTGCATCCAGACCAGCAGCAGGCCACGTTTGCCGCGATGGAAGCCGCCTTGCGCGACTTCCAGCCCTTCGATGTGGAATACCAGTTGCGCACGAAGTCCGGGCAGTACCGGTGGTTCCGCAGTCGTGCCAAGGTGTATTTCGATGAGTTCGGTCAGGCGACACGCATGGCGGGGTCGATTCAGGACATTCACGAACGCAAGATGGCGCAGGCGCAACTGCAGGAACACATGGAGCAGATGTCGGCCATCTTCTCCTTGTCTCCCGACGGCTTCGTTTCGTTTGATACCAGTGGCAAGGTTAGTTATGTCAGCCCGGCATTCACCGCTTTGACGGGTATTGCCGAGCAGGCGGTGCTGGAGTTGGATGAGGTGGCCTTTGGCGCAGCCTTGTTCAGGCAAGCCGAAGGGGGGCAAGCGGTCGCGTCGATTGATGATGTTCGGCACCATGCCGGGCGCGTGGTGCTGGAGATGAAGCCGCCTGCGCGACGCATGCTGGAGTTCCGCCTCAGCCGTGGGCAAGGTCAGGCGGTGGCCCAGGTGCTGGCCCTGCGCGACGTAACGCACGAAACCGAAGTGGATCAGATGAAGAGCGCCTTCCTGTCGATGGCCGCGCATGAGTTGCGCACGCCGATGGCCAGCATCTATGGGTTCACAGAGTTGTTGTTGACGCGTGAGCTCAAGCCGGAGAAGCAGAAAGACCTGCTGGGCCGAATCTACCGGCAAAGCGAGGCGATGGCCGCCATCATCAACGAGTTGCTGGATCTGGCGCGCATTGAAGCGCGGCAAGGCAAAGACTTCACCTTCCAGGCTCATAACCTGTCTGATCTGGTGGCCGGGGTGATTCAGGACTTCAAGACCCCTGAGGGGCGTCAGATTCCGTCGGTGTCATGGCCCGACGAGGCGCCGCAAGTCTGGGTGGATGCCAAGAAAATGCAGCAGGCCGTACTGAATATTCTGTCGAACGCCTACAAGTACTCACCACAAGGCGGGGCCGTGGAGGTGAGTTTCGATTCCCGCGTGTGGGAAGGACGCCTGCAGTGTGGTGTGGCGGTGCGCGACCACGGCATTGGGCTGAGTGCCGAACAGCTGGCGCGGGTGGGCGAGCGCTTCTATCGGGCCGACAAGTCCGGCGCCATTCCCGGCACCGGTTTGGGGGTTTCCATCGTCAAGGAAATTCTTGAGTTGATGGGGGGCAGTCTGTCCATCACCAGCGAGCAGGGACAAGGATCATGTGTGACCCTGTGGGTGCCTCAAATCGATCTCAGCAAAGTCGAGGCGGCCTCTCATGCCTTGTCAGGCGATCTCTGAGGCTGCCGGCCGCGTGCTGGGCATGAAGGCGCTGCAGCCCAAGCAGGTGTCGTCGTCAATGGTCGCCATGTAAGCCACCTTACGCTGGCCAGATGGGTTGTCCGGGCTGACAGGGGCGGCGTACTCCGCCCAGCCTTGTCCCTGCCCCAGCACTTCATGCACACGATTGAGCAACTCATGGGCCATGTCGGGCGAGATGGCGTCAATGTCGTCGATGTGGCGACCAACCCATTCAGGGTGCTGGCCCATGACCAGGTAGGTGCCATCGCGGTGCAAGGCAAACAGGTGCAGGTCACGATCGATGAAGGTGCCGTGGCGGTCGTTGAAGTCTTGTGCCGCGCGCGACCAGCCGCGTTCAGCCACATGCGCCAGGGCTTTTTGAACCAGCGCATGGGCTTCGTCAGCGCTGCCTTGGCGCAGTTGAATGTGAGCGACCGATCGGCGCAGGGCTTCCGCTTGCGACACCAGATTGCGCGAGGAGTGGCTGGAGCGGTCGACCAGGCTGGCGTTCAGATGGGTGAGGTCATCCAGCCCGCCCACCGAGGCGGTGACGGCTTGAAGGCCCTGGCTTTGTTCTTCGCTGGCCGAAGCAATGGACTGCAGTCGCGTCGAGACATCGCTGACGCCGCGCACCACGCAGTTCAAGGTTTGGCTGACGCCTGAGACCCGTTCCACCGACACATTGACCAAATCGGTGGTGCGTTCGATCACATCATGCACTTCCGACGCGGCTTCAGCGCAGCGTTGGGCGAGTTGGCGCACTTCGGCGGCCACCACAGCAAAGCCCTTGCCGCTTTCGCCTGCCCGGGCGGCTTCGACGGCCGCATTGAGGGCCAGCAGATTGGTTTCGAACGCGATGTCGTTGATCACGTTGTTGATTTCGCCAATGCGTCGGGCACTTTCCTGCAGCGAGTGGATGCTGTTGACGGTTTCATCCATCGCGGCGGCGCCAGCTTCGGCCTGGTTGCGCAAGTTCATGGTCATCTGGTCCAGCGCGACGGCTGCCTCGGCATTGCTGGACACGGCGGTGCTGAGCGCTTCGACTGTGGTCACCGATTGACGCAAATTGGAGGCCTGTTCTTCGGTGTGGCGCGACAAGGCCTTGCCGTCTTCCGATACCGACAAGCCGGACTGCCCGACGCGCACGGCGCTGCTGCGCACATCGGCGACCAGGGTGGACAGTCTCTCGCTCATGGCATCGATGCTGTGGCCCAGTTGAACGAGTTCGTCTCGTCCGTTCATGCAGGTGCGGATGGACAGGTTGCCGTGCGTGACAGCGGCCACCGCGTCATGGACTTGCTCCAGGTTGTGGAAGAAGTCCTGGTAGAAGCAGCTGCTCAGGTAGGCCACCAGGAACAAGCCTGTCAGGCATACGCCGAGCTTGGCTAGCAAGTCAAGCCACAGGCCGTGCAAGCGCTCATCGAAGCGTTGGTTCAAGGCAGACAGCGTGTCTTTCTGCATGCGACTCAGGGCGCCCAGAGCGTCGTCGCCTGCGGCCATCATGCTGGCGGCAGAGGGTGCAGGGTCTGGCGTAGCCAACATTTTTTGGCTCACCGTCGTCAGCCTGTCGGAGGCCTTGCGTGTGCTCTCCCAGGTGGCGGGGGGTTCTGCGCCAGCTCTGGCAATCGCATCAATGCGATCTTGCACAGCATGCAGCGATGTACGCGTGGCCGCCAGGCTGAGTTTCAGTATGGCGTTGTGTTCGGCCTGGGCGCGCTGTTCCTTTGCGACGTCGGCTGCCGATAACCGCGTCTGGGCCAGGTCTTCTGACCAGGCGGGCAGGTGCTCGACGAGCAGATCAACGAGGAAGTGGGTGATCGTCTCGACATCGTTCAGCAGGCCGGCGTCTTCAGCGGCGGCTTGCAGCATGTATCCGGTGCCCTCAATCAGCTCGCCATACAGGGCGTGGGTTGCGGCGGTGGATTCGGGCAGGGCCCCACTGACCACTTCCTGGAAGTGAGCGTTGTAGGGTTTGAGTAGAAGTTGCACCCGCGTGGCATTCTGTTGGGCCAACTCGGTATCCAGTTTCTCCAAGGCGGCCTTCAGCTCTCGCCGGACCGTGTCCCGCTCACGGGTCAAGCTGGTGTCGCCCGTTTGGGTCTGCAGAGTCAGGGCGCGGCCTCTTTGCAAGGACTGCATGGCCTGGTTGAGTTGGCCAAGGATGCCGAGGCTGCTTTGCGCACGGCTAGCGGCCTGGATGTCTTGGTGCCCCTGGTACAGCAAGCCGGCGCTGAGCAGCAGCAGCGGCACAAGCAGCACGGAGGCCATCAAGGCCATTTTCTGAGGAATACGGAACTGGCGCATCAGGCGCAGGCCGGGTTCGCGAAATGCCATCATGATTGAATCTCCCGGATCAGCCGAATACAAAGTGACGGACTGAGCGCTTGAGGCTGTCGCCTTGCGACTTCAGGGCGCCCGACGCGCTGGACAGTTGGTCCACCAGGCGCGCGTTGCCTTCGGCTGACTCTTCGACATCGCGAGTGATGCCCAGCACCTCTTGTGACTCCACCACGCCAGTGTGCGTCAGGCGCACGATGTCGGTCATGATCTGATCCACGGAAGCAATGGCCTGCCCGGTGTGCTCGACCGCATCGCTGGCGCGCGAGGTCATCAGCGTGCCTTCTTCGATTTCGTTGATCGAAGAGTTGACGATGGTGTGAATCTTGCGCGCGGCGTCTTCGCTGCGGCGAGCCAGGGCGCGTACTTCCTGGGCGACGATCGAAAAGCCCTTGCCGGCCGAGCCAGCCCGAGCGGCCTCGACAGACGCATTGAGTGAAAGCAGTTTGGTCTGGTAGGCCACGGTTTCCACCAGACCCACCACCTGGGCAATTTCCCGGCTCTTGCCTTGCAGTGCGGCCATGCTGCCACGCAGGCCCGACATGGCTTTCTGGCTGCGTTGGGCATCGGCCCGCATGGCTCGCACGTGATCGGCCGCGGCCGACACTTTGGTGCCGCATTCATCCATCGCGCCCGAAAACAGTTTGGCTTTTTCGCTCACGTGGTGAATGGATTCACGCATGCCGCCGGTTCGGGTGGACAGGCCGGAGTTGCCTGTGGCCACTTCCTTGGAAGCCTGCGAGACCGCGGCGACCCCCTGGGTGACCGCTTCTAGCAAATGAGAGAAGCGCTGGGCTGACAAGCCCAGGGCACTCAGGGATTGCCCAATTTCATCGCGACCCCAGCCTTGGCTGGCGATGGACAGCTTGCCTTGCCCCAGGCTGTCGAGGTTGCGGTGCAGGGAGCGCAGCCCACCGTTGAGCACGCGGAAGGCGCACAGCATCAGATAAGTGGTCAACGCGAAAAGCACGGTCACCATCCCCGCGTCGCGCAGCAGGCTGTGGATCTGCGCCTTGCGCTGGGCTTGAATGCGTTCAGACAGCTGCACGTGCCCTTCCTTGAGCAGGGCAAAGTCCTGCGTCATGGCTTGTTGGGCATGCTTGAGAAACACCGATGCGGGCACGGAGCCAATGGCCAGGCCCTCAGGGTCGGCCCCCGTGCCGGCGCTGCGTGCCACTGCCGCTGCGGTTTGAATGAACTGGTTGACGCTGTTGTGGGCTTGCTCGGCGGTGCCTTTTTCCAGCACGCCGTCGTCCAAGGCCATTTCCAGGTGGGGTTGGGCTTGTTGAACCAGCAGGCGCGCTTCAATGACCTGGGTGCCGAACATTTGCACGAACTCGGACGATTGCTTGCCCGCGTAGAGTTGCAGGCCCATGCGCTGCACGTCGCGCAGCACGATCTGCGCATGGGCGAGCTTGTCCATGATGCCGTGGCGCAGTTCCCGGTTGATGGGGTCGGAATCGATGCTGTGGCTCCAGGTGGAGCCCACGGCCAGTCTCAGCGTTTGCAGCTGGTGGCGATAAGCCGTGAGGGCTTCCACTCGCGGCGAGGCTGTGCCGGGTTGGGTGGCGACTTCGCGCAAACGACTCAGAAAGGCGCTGCGGGCATCGGTCAGTCCGGCTGCAGCCCGTTTGGTGGGAATGGGCACGTCGGCCCCTTCGGTCAGCTTGATCAGCTGCTCGTAGGCGGTTTTTTCTTTTTCCAGGATGGGGTCCAGCGAGGGAACAGGCTGCCCCAGGGTTTCGTTAAGCAAGGCGTCAGACAGGTCTCCCAAGCTCCAGCCCAGGCGGCCCATTTCAATGGTTTGCGCCAAGCCGTCCTGCGCCATGCGCATGTGCTGCCAGGCGTGCCAGCGCTCACGAATCGATTCCTGCAGCGGCAGGCCCAGCACGATCAGGCCCAATCCCAGGCAAATGGCGGCCTTGGTCTTCAGGTCTTGGTTGCGCATCAGCTTGACCCCAGGGGTCCACACGCCGTGGTGGCGGGTGTATTCGCGCAGCCAGCGAATGGGCTCAATGGCGCGCCGGCGGCGTGCTGGGGAGCTGGCTTCCTGAGGAATCGAGGTCATGACTGAGGTCCTTACGTTGCGCTGATGCGAGACGCGACAAGCGGCCACCCAAGCCTGGGTCCGCATGGAAGGCCATTGTCAAAACGGACAGCTCAGGCTTATCTGACAAGAAAGCGGATAAAACCCCGGCTGATTCAGGGCTTGTCCCGAGTGCGCTCATTTCAAACTGTGAACTCGCCGTTCATGGACGGCCGTAACATCTATTGAGGGAGTGCACACGAATGTCTGCCATCTCATCGTTTGCCAGCACGGCAGCTGCTCGCCAGGCGGGGGGTAGGGGCGTGGCTGGCTCGGCAGCAGCCAGATCGGGCGGGTCGTTCGACTGGACGTACCCCGCTCTCGGGGTGGCCGCAGCACTGGGCGCCGTGGGGGCCGATCGCTTGGCGGGCAATGTGGCGGTGATCGTGGTTTTGCTCGGTGTGCTGTTGGTGTCGATTCTGTTGGGGCTGGGCTGGATTCAAGGGCTGTTTGCCACCGTGACCGACGTGTCCGAGTCGGGTGAAGACGGCGCCACCCAAGCGGTGGGGGGGCAGTACGGTGAGTTGCAAAAGCAGGTGCAGCCTGTTTGGAAGCGCCAGATTGAAGCCGCTCGCACCTATTCGGAAACCAGCATGGCCGGTTTGCTGGAAAGTTTTGCCACCATTTCCGCCCAGATCGACGAGTCTCTGGGGCTGAACGGTGGCAGC
Organism: uncultured Aquabacterium sp.; assembly: GCA_964453105.1. Lineage (GTDB taxonomy): Bacteria > Pseudomonadota > Gammaproteobacteria > Burkholderiales > Burkholderiaceae_C > Aquabacterium. The sequence goes on from CAYVOP010000050.1 coordinate 19,885, forward strand.
GGTCTGTTGGACATTGGCTTGCCCGAGGAAGTCATCGAGCGCCATCGCGAGCAGCTCGACAGGCTCACCAGCACCACCCGTCTGGCCGTGCAACTCAAAGACGAGATGCTGGAAACCGTGAACTGGTTGCACGCCACCTTGTCAGACATGCAGGCCCTGAGCAAAGAGGTGCAGGCCGTCAGCCGTGCCACCCACTTGCTGGCACTCAATGCTTCGGTCGAAGCCACTCGCGCCGGGGAGTCGGGCGGTGGTTTTGCTGTGGTGGCGTCAGAAGTGCGCGCCTTGGCCGGACAGTCGCGTCAAGTGGGTATACAGATTGGCCGTCATGTGGCACAAATGCAAGAGCGCATTGCTGAAACCCGACTGCGGGTGCGACGTCATGACACCGACGAAGACGAATTGCAGTTGCAGGCCAACCTCCATGCCCATGGGCTCTTGTCAGCCTTGTTGGGCAGCGTGGCCGAGGCCACCCGCGCATCGCGGGCATTGCGAGATTCCAGCCGCATGGTGCAAGACGAGCTGGAGAAGATTTCCGTCAGTTTGCAGTCGCAGGATCGACTCAGTCAGATGTTGACTTCGGTCGGCGATGACATTCAACGGATGGTGCTGTGGATGAATGGCGCAGACGATGCGGTCGCGAACCATCCGCATCAGTGGCTGGGACGGCTGGAAGCCTCCTACACGATGGAAGAGATGAAAGCCAGCCACCACAACCTGGTGGCCGTGGACAAAACCTCGGGCGTGCAGTTCTTTTGATTCAGACAAAGAAGGATCTGAAAAATGAGCAAAGTGATCATGGTCATTGA
>CAYVOP010000051.1:0-20598 GCA_964453105.1 uncultured Aquabacterium sp.
TTTGCGCCCCGCAATTTGGCATCCTCCTGGAGCGGGCGCTAGCTTCAAGGTGTCTCATGTCTGTGATCCGCATTCGCGGTGCCCGCCAGCACAACCTCAAAAACCTGGACCTCGACATCCAGACCGGTGAGTTGACCGTCGTGACCGGCCCCAGCGGCTCGGGCAAGTCGTCGCTGGTGTTCGACACCCTGTACGCCGAAGGCCAGCGACGCTATGTGGAAACCTTCAGCGCCTACGCCCGCCAGTTCTTGGACCGCATGGACCGCCCAGCGGTGGACCGCGTGGAAGGTGTGCCCCCGGCCATTGCGATTGACCAGACCAACCCGGTTCGCACCTCGCGCTCCACCGTGGGTACGATGACCGAGTTGAACGACCACCTGAAACTGCTCTACGCCCGCGCAGCCCAGTTGTTCGACCAGGACACCGGCCGCCTGGTGCGCGAAGACTCCCCCCAATCGGTGTTTGAAGACCTGCTGGCCCGTTGTGCCGCCACGCCTGGTGGCCGCCGCGTGGTCATCACATTCGGGGCCGAGCTGCCAGCCAACACCACGCCCGAGCAGATGGAAGAGTGGCTGTCTGCCAGCGGCTTTTCACGCATCCAGGCGCAGCGGGTGGTCAAGGCCAGTGAGCTGCCCTCTGCCGCGTTGACGTCCAACCAGACCAGTGCGTCGTTGGATGAAGCAGACGGCAAAGCAGCCAAGCCCGCCAAGAAGAAAGCTGCCGCGAAGAAGACCAGCAAAGCCGCCAGCAAGAAAGGCCAAGACGAAGCTGCAGTGGCAGCAGACGAACGCCTGGTGCTCGACGTGGTGGCCGACCGCTTCCGCATGGGCGCGGACCCCACTGGCGCCGATCTGGACCGCCCCCGCGTGATGGAGGCCCTGGAAGTCGCCTTCAAACGCGGCAGTGGCCACATCACCGTGTACGCCTTGCCGGAAGGGGATGGCGAGCCCGATCTGTGGCGCTTCTCTGCCGGCCTGCATTGCCCAGAAAGCCACCGCCGCTACAGCGCGCCCACACCCGGCATGTTCTCGTTCAACTCGGCGGCGGGGGCTTGCCCCACCTGCCGAGGCTTTGGCCGCGTCATTGGCGTGGACTGGGGCTTGGTCATCCCCGATGGGAAGAAGACCCTGCGCGGCGGCGCCGTCAAACCCCTGCAAACGCCAGCCTGGGAAGACAGCCAGAAAGACCTCATCAAGTACGCCGGTGATGCCGGTGTGCCACGCGATACCGCCTGGTCGCAACTCAGCCCCGAGCACAAGCAATGGGTGATCGATGGCGACCCCGCCTGGAAAGGCAACTGGACCACGCAGTGGTATGGCCTGAAGCGCTTCTTCGAATACCTGGAGAGCAAAGCCTACAAGATGCACATCCGGGTGCTGCTGTCGAAATACCGCAGTTACACACCCTGCCCGACGTGTGAAGGTGCCCGCCTGCAACTGGAAAGCCTGTTGTGGCGCCTGGGCAGCCGCGAAGACGCCGATGCCGTCTTGCCTACTGCCAAGCGTTTCAAACCCGTCGGCGCAGCCCTGAGCCGCGAGGTGCTGGAAACCTTGCCCGGCTTGAACCTGCACGACCTCATGCTGCTGCCCATCAAGGACATGCAGCGCTTCTTCAGCTTTGTCACGCTGGCGAACCGGGGTGACAACGAAGCCCTGTCTTTGCTGCTCGACGAAATCCGCACCCGCCTGAAATACCTGGTGGACGTGGGCCTGGGCTACCTCACGCTGGACCGTCAAAGCCGCACCCTGTCGGGCGGCGAAGTACAACGCATCAACCTGACCACAGCCCTGGGCACCTCTCTCGTCAACACCTTGTTCGTGCTGGACGAACCCAGCATCGGCCTGCACCCGCGCGACATGGATCGCATCAACGTGGCCATGCAACGCCTGGTGGACGCCGGCAACACCTTGGTGGTGGTCGAGCACGACCCCGCCGTGATGTTGGCCGCCGACCGCATCATCGACCTGGGTCCCGGCCCGGGCCACCAAGGCGGCCGCATCGTGTTTGATGGCACGCCCGAAGACCTGAAGCACGCCGAGACCTTGACGGGTGCTTACCTGGGCGCCCGCCGCACCATTGGTTTGGGCCTGCGCCGCCCAGTGGAAGACAACACGCCCAAACTGATCCTGCAAGGCGCGCGTCAGCACAACCTCAAGAATCTGAACATCGAGTTCCCCCTGCAACGTCTGGTCGGTGTGACCGGGGTCAGCGGCTCGGGCAAGTCGACGCTGATCCAAGACATCCTCTACCCCGCCCTGCTGCGCCACTTTGGCCAAGCCACAGAAAGCCCCGGTGAGCACGACGACCTGCTGGGGGCCGATTGGCTGTCCAGCGTCAACTTTGTGGACCAGTCGCCCATTGGCAAGACGGCCCGATCCAACCCTGCCAGTTATGTCGGGGCTTTCGATGCCGTGCGCGCCTTGTTCGCAGTGACCCCACTGGCGCGCGAACGCAAGTACACGGCCGGCACTTTCAGCTTCAACGCAGGCACCGGCCGTTGTGCCACCTGCGGTGGCTCGGGCTTCGAGCACGTGGAGATGCAGTTCTTGAGCGACGTTTACCTGCGTTGCCCCGACTGCGATGGCACCCGCTTCCGTGCCGAGGTGCGCGAAGTGAAGATCGAACGCGGCAACCGCCAGCTCAGCATCTCCGATGTCTTGGAGCTGACCGTGGCCGAAGCCGTGCGCCTGTTCCAGCACGACGTGGATGTGGTGCGTGCCCTGCAACCTCTGGCCGATGTGGGCCTGGACTACGTCAAGCTGGGGCAACCCGTGCCCACCTTGTCCGGTGGCGAAGCGCAGCGCTTGAAGCTGGCGGGCCACTTGGTGGAAGCGGCCCAGCAAGCCAGCAAGACGGGCCAGCGCGTGGCACGCAAAGGCACGCTCTTCATGTTCGACGAGCCTACCACGGGACTGCACTTTGACGACATTGCCAAGTTGATGCGGGCCTTTGGCAAGCTGCTGGATGCGGGCAACTCCATCATCCTGATCGAGCACAACCTGGACGTGATCCGGGCTTGCGATTGGTTGATCGAACTGGGCCCCGAAGGCGGCGATGCAGGCGGCACCCTGGTGGCCTATGGCCCGCCCGAACAGGTGCGACTGGGCAGCAGCCACACCGCCATTGCCTTGCGTGAGTACGAACAGGCCTTGGGCCTGGACGTACCCGCACTGCAAGCTGCTGAACGCGCGGCCACCTACCAAGTCCAGGTGGATGAGGCCGCACTCGCACCCCACATCGGCCCTGATCACAGCGCCGAAGAGGGCGCATCTCTGCAAGCGCTGATCAAAGCCCGCCGAGACAAGCGCCGCGAGCTGGCCGCCAAGGCGCCTGGTCACAGCGCCATCGAAGTCGTCAATGCCCACGAGAACAACCTCAAGGGCATGAGCGTGAACATCCCGCGCGGCAAGTTCAACGTCATCACCGGGGTGTCGGGCTCAGGCAAGTCCACCCTGGCGTTTGACATCTTGTTCAACGAAGGCCAGCGCCGCTATCTGGAATCGCTCAATGCTTACGCCCGCTCGCTGGTGCAACCGGCGGGTCGCCCTGAGGTGGACGCGGTGTATGGCATTCCGCCCACCGTGGCCATTGAGCAGCGCTTGTCGCGTGGCGGCCGCAAGAGCACGGTGGGCACCACCACCGAGGTGCACCACTTCCTGCGCCTGCTGTACGTGAAGCTGGGCGTGCAGCACTGCACCCAGTGTGTGGACGAAGACGGGCACCCCATGCCGGTGCTGCCCCAAACACCCGAAGCCATTGCCGCCCAATGGGTGCGCGAGTACCGAGGTCAGCACATCGGCCTGCTGGCACCCTTGGTCGTGAACCGCAAGGGCCTCTATACCGAGCTGGCCAAATGGGCTTCCAGCAAGGGCTATCCGTATCTGCGTGTGGATGGGGAATTCATTCCGTCCGCCGGCTGGGGCACCGCCAAAGGCCCCAAGATCGATCGCTACCGCGAGCACACCATCGAGCTGCCTGTGGGCGATGTCCTGGTCACCCCTGAAAACGAAGGCCGCCTGCGCGAACTGCTGGCCCAGGCCTTGGAACATGGCAAGGGCGTGGTGCACCTGCTCTCGCCTTTGGACAAGCTGGCCGAGGCTTTGGAAAAAGGCCAATCGACCCTGCACATGGGCCGCGTCAAGGTGTTCTCCACCGAACGCGCCTGCCCTGCCTGCGGCACCAGTTATCCCGAACTCGACCCACGCCTGTTCTCCTACAACAGCAAACATGGTTGGTGTGAAGACTGCGTGGGTACCGGCTTGGCCTTGACCCGCGACCAACGCAAGGTACTGGACGACTCCGACCCCGACGAAAAGCGTGGCCGCGAACAAACCTTTGCCGAACCCGATGTAGAAGACGTCAGCGACGACGCCTGCCACTCATGCCAAGGCGCACGCCTGAACCCGATAGCCCGCGCCGTGAAGCTGGGCGGCACTGGACCGGGGCGCAACTTGTCGATTGCGGAATTGTCCGCCTACTCGGTGAAGGAATCCAAGCGTTGGGCCGAGCAACTCAAGCTCGATGGCCGTGAAGCCACCATCGCCCGCGACATCGTCACCGAAATCAAAGGCCGCTTGAGCTTCATGGAACAAGTCGGCTTGGGTTACCTCAGCCTGGATCGTGCTGCGCCCACTTTGTCCGGTGGCGAAGCCCAGCGCATTCGCCTCGCGGCCCAATTGGGCTCGAACCTGCAAGGCGTGTGCTACGTGCTCGACGAGCCCACCATTGGCCTACACCCGCGTGACAACCAACTGCTGCTCAATGCGCTGCACACCCTGGGCCAGGAGGGCAACACCCTGGTGGTGGTGGAGCACGACGAAGACACCATCCGTCGCGCCGAACATGTCATCGACATCGGCCCTGGTGCGGGCCAACGCGGTGGCACGGTGGTGGCCGAAGGCACAGTGCAAGACATCATGGCTTCGCCCGACTCGGTCACAGGTCGCTGCCTGCGTGAGCCCATGCAGCACCCGCTGGGCCAACGCCGCGAGATCACGCCCGAACTGGAACAACTGACCCTGCACGGCGCCAAGTTGCACAACCTGCAGAACGTGACCGTGAAGGTGCCACTCAAACGCCTGGTGGCCGTCACCGGCGTGAGTGGCTCGGGCAAATCCACCCTGGCGCGTGATGTGCTGCTGGCCAATGTGCAGCACGCCGTCGGCATCCCACCGAAAGAACGCGACACCACACGCCCCCAATGGCATGGCTGCACCCAACTGGAAGGCTGGGGCGCGGTCGACCGAGTACTGGAAGTGGACCAAACCCCCATTGGCAAGACCCCGCGCTCCTGCCCTGCCACCTACATTGGCTTCTGGGACACCATTCGCAAACTGTTTGCCGACACTCTGGAAGCCCGCGCACGCGGTTGGGCGGCAGGCCGCTTCAGCTTCAACACGGGCGAAGGACGTTGCCATGCGTGTGAAGGACAAGGCATCCGCACCATCGAGATGGCTTTCCTGCCTGACGTGAAGGTGCATTGCGATGCCTGCAACGGCCTGCGCTTCAACCCCGAAACATTGGCCGCCACCTGGCGCGGCAAGTCCATTGGCGATGTGCTGAAAATGGAAGTGGACGAAGCGGTGGAGTTCTTCGCGTCCATGCCCGCCATTTCACACCCGCTGAAGTTGCTGCAAGACGTAGGCTTGGGTTACCTGACCCTGGGGCAGCCCTCGCCCACTTTGTCAGGCGGCGAAGCCCAGCGCATCAAGCTGGTGACCGAATTGAGCAAGGTGCGCGACGACGTCACCAAGCGCGGCAACAAGGCCCCGCACACCCTGTATGTGCTCGATGAACCCACCGTGGGCCTGCACCTGGCCGACGTGGCGCGATTGATCAAAGTCTTGCACCGCCTGGTTGATGGCGGCCACAGCGTGGTGGTGATTGAACACGATCTGGACGTGATCGCCGAAGCCGACTGGATCATCGACATGGGCCCAGAGGGCGGCACTGGCGGCGGCAAGGTGGCAGCCCAAGGCACGCCTGAAGCGGTCATCAAAGCCAAAACCCATACAGGGATTGCCCTGGCGCGTTTGTTTTCGAATTGACGCGCGAAGTCAAGAAAGATACACAAACGAATCCTACGATACTGCCCTCAGCTTGAGGGCAGTACTTTTTCCGGAGCACGCAATGGATCGTCGGCAGTTCATCAAATTCAGCAGCCTCTTCACCACCACTGCGCTGGCCTCTGGCCTGACGACCACCCTGTCGGGCTGCAACAGCAGCCTGCCCCCCAGCGCCACGGGTACCGCTTGGAAATTCCCGCAATCGGTGGCCTCGGCAGACCCTCGCCACGACAGCATCGTGTTGTGGACTCGGGTTGTGCCCACCTCTCTGGACGACGTGACCGCCGTGCCAGCAGGCTCTGACATCACCATCAGCCTGCTGATCAGCACCACCACCAGCAACCAAAGTTTGCTCGGCAGCAACGAACCGCTGCGTGGGAAGATGATCGTGCCGCTGTCTGTGCCAGCCTATGCCGACTTTGACGGCACGGTTCGTCACAAGGTCACCGGCCTGCAAGCAGGCAAGACCTACTACTACCAATTCATGGCTGGCAGCGTGCGCTCCAAGGTGGGTCGATTCAAGACCGCGCCCGCTGAACAGGCCGATGTGCAGCAAATGAAGTTCGCCTTCATTTCATGCCAGGACTGGAGCATCAACCACTGGGGAGGCTATTCGGAACTGGTCAAGCAAGACGATCTGGACTTCTTCATCCACCTGGGCGACTACATCTACGAGACCGTGGGCGAGGCTTTCCAGACCGGCTTGGTCGAAAGCCGACACACCGCCTTGAATCTGCCCAACGGCACCTTCAAGAACGGCTCGTCTGGTGCGAAATACGCCACCACCCTGAACGACTACCGCTACCTCTACAAGCAGTACCGTACCGACCCGCGCCTGCAAGCCATGCACGAGCGCTTCCCCATGATCGCCATCTGGGACGATCACGAATTCTCTGACGACTGCTGGCAAGACGCCGAAACCTACGACAACGGCACCTTCAACGGCCTCGTGGGCGACAACACCCACCAGACCTCACGCCGCCTGAGCGCCAACCAAGCCTGGTACGAGTTCATGCCTGCCGACATCCAGTATGACGAAAAAGGCACCGACATCCATGGCATCCGCATCTACCGCGACTTCCAGTTCGGCAAGCTCGCTCACCTGGTCATGACCGATGAGCGCCTCTACCGTGCCGACCACCTGATCCCAGAGGCCGCGACCGACCCCTCCACCGGCCAGCCCTTGGGCAGCATTGGTTCGCGCTACATGGTGCCGGCCAACACCTTGGCTACCGTCGAAGCTGCCAAGATGGCCGCCCTCGGTGGAGACCTGAGCCTGGTCTCCATGCTGGGTGCCACCCAGCGCGACTGGTGGAAGACCACCATGAGCCAGGCCACCTCAACCTGGAAGCTGTGGGGCAATGAAGTGTCCCTGCTGCGCATGGGCTTGAGCGGCACCGACGCCATCGCCACCTTGATTGCCCTGAACTCGATCGCCAGCACCACGACCAACATCGTCACGGCTTCGGGCAGCACCAGCGGAAACATGCCCGCCGCAGCGGCCATTGTGGCAGCCGTGGCAGCCGGAGCGGGCCAAAGCACCGCAGGCAATGCCGCCACTGCCATTGCCACAGCTGACGCCTCTTCGGGCGATCTGCAAACCGCCGCCACCGGCGCTGGCCTGAGCACCGCCCAAGCCAGCATTGCCGTGGCTTGCTACAACGGTGCCAAGGCCAGCGCCGCCAACGGCAGCACGGCCCAAGCCACCGCAGCAGCCCAAATTCTGGCTTTCGGCTACATCAAGCCCGACATTCAGGCCAACAAGGCGAACTCGTCGTTCATCATCGCCTCCGGCAAACAGACCGCCTTGTCGCCCTACTTCAGTCAATTCGTGGTCAATGCCGACCAATGGGACGGCTACAACGCTGAGCGCAAAGCGCTGATGCAACACCTGCGCAGCCAGAACATCCACAACGTGGTGGCCCTGACCGGCGACATCCACGCCTTCTTTGCCGGCACCATCAGCGACGACTTTGACGCGGCCCAGGGCGGCACGCCCACCATGGTCGACCTGGTCACCGCCGGCATGAGTTCCGACTCGTTCTTCTCCTACCTGCGCGACGCCGTAGGCAGCCTGTCAGACGACCTGGCCACTCTGGTGTACTACCCCATCAGCATCCCCACCGGGACCGCACTGGGCACCTTGAACATCAACTTCAACCTGCTGGACTACACCTTGGGCCAAACCGCACCAGACTTGAATGCGCTGGCCGAGCAAGCCCGTGTTCAAGTGCGTGGCGCCCTGGCGCAAGCCGGCGCACCGGAAGCGCAGCTGGACGCCTGGACCGAGCTGGTTCTGGCCGGCCTCAAGTCTTCCTCTAGCTTCAACACCTCGCTGCTGGGTTTGGCGCAAGTGTTGTCAGGTCTGCAGTCCAACCCTTGGCTGAAGTACGCCCGCACCGATGCGCAAGGCTTTGCCGTGGTCACCCTGACCCCAGAGAAACTGACCTGCGAGTTCAATCAGGTCAACCGACTGGTGGGCAACAGCGCCCCCAGCACCTCGGTCATCGCACGCAAGACCACGGCCACCGTCGTCAAAAACGAGGTGGCTGTCACCATCAGCTGAAGAGACCATCAGCCCTTGTGCTGAAAAATCTTCATCGTCGTCAAACGACGGGCTGCGTCGATGTTGTACCGATCGCGCAGCTTGTCGCAAAAGTCCTTTTCCTTGGCCACAAAGTCATCGAATTTCTGGATGATCTCTGGACGCTTGAAGGACGACAGACGGTAGTCGCTCTGGATCATAGGCAGGTCGGGCGCAAAGACCACGTCCTTGATTTTGGCTGTGCGCGCGTAGTACAGGGCAACGTCAACGTTGTGATAAATCGCCTCTACCTTGCCTGAGCGCAGGGCCTCGACCAGTTCTTGCGTGGAGTTGAACTCCATAACCTTCAGCCCTGCTTCAATGGCGCTGCTGTAGGGGGGAGTAAAAAACCCTGCCGGTTTGCCCAAGACCTTGATCTTGTCTGCCGTCAGATTTTTGTTGGAGGCCAGCTTGAGCGTGCCATCGACATACCCCACAGAAGGCTTGCTGTAGGTCACTTTCAAGCCCTTGCGGGCATCCGCGCGCCAGGCCGCATCGTCGGGGTACTTGAAATCGACCTGCCCCTTGAAAAAGGCCGCATACAGGTCATCAATGTCCATCGGCTTGTAGATGACCTTCAACCCTTCCCTTTTGGCAAAAGCATCCATCAGGTCTCGAAAGTACCCGGTGTAGTCCCCGTTTTGCGTACCGTAATGAGGCTGAAACGCCAGGTTCTCAACGCCCACCGTGATGGTCTTGGGGTCAGCCGCCCATGCGGCATGGGCCAAGCCCAAACCCGCCAAACAAACGCAGAGTGAACGCCGAAGCTGGTCCATGAGCTCTCCATTCCAAGTTCAGGTGTCCGCCGCTGTCGGGCAGACACCTTGTCTTTCGGCAGCGGTCACCGTATCTGAAGCCCATGCGCCCAAGCCGCAATGGAGAGCAAAGCGGCCGCAGTGGTCCACAAAATGACGCGAGCCACCAGGGCCGTATTGGCGCCCTCCCGTTCGGCCAGCATGGACACATTGCTGGCGCTGGGCAGGGCCGCAGCCAACATCAATGTCAACAAGCCACTGGCGGGGACTTGAATGCCCATGGCTGACAAGAGCTGCGCGAACAACCACACGCCTGCCGGATGCACCGCCAGCTTCAAGACCGCCCACACAGCGACACGGCCAGATGGCAGAGGCGCATGCGACAACGCCACCATCTGAGACCTGGCCAACATGGCCCCCAAAGTGAACAAGGCCGCGGGCGATGCGGAAAGACTGAGCAACCGCAAGGTTTCATCCACCGCGTGAGGCAAAACCAAACCCGACAGGGATACCAAGAGCCCAGCCGCCATCGACCATAACAAGGGATTGCGCAACGCCCCTTTAAGAGAGGCCGCCACAGCTTGCCCCACGCCATCATGCTCGCCCTGCGCTGGTTTGGAATGGGCCCAAGCCAGGCACAGCGAGCTCAAAATCAGCACGTCAATGACCAAGGTAGCGGCCACCGGACCGGCCGCTTGCGCACCCAGCAAATTGGTCAACAAAGGCAAGCCCAAAAAGCCGGTATTGGGAAAGGCCGTGACCAAAGCGACCAACCCACCATCACGCCGCGACAGACCGGCATGCACAGCCCAAGCCAGTGCCAGCACGACCATGAGCCCCCCAGCCAGACCATAAGCCAGCAGGAGACTGAGCAAGCCGCTTTGCTGCAACGCCCCGCTGGCGCTGAGCCGAAACACCATGGCTGGCAAGCCAAAGAACAGCACAAAGGTATTCAGAGCCCCAATGCCATCCAGCGCAAGCAGACCTGAGCGGGCCGCCCCCCAGCCCATGACCACCAGGGCAAAGAACGGCACAAACAACAGAACCAGATCGAGCATGTCAGCGGACCTGCCACAAGGCCTTGAACCCACCCTTGCGCATGACACGCCAGCCCAGCAACACCGCCAGAATCAAGGCATACACCATGACCACGCTGAAGTCGTTCTTCGCTGCCTTCTTCCAGTAGAAATGCAGCATGCCCAGCAAGGCCACCAAGTAAACCAGCTTGTGCAACTGCTGCCAGGCCCGCCCCCCCATGGCCCGAATGGCACCATTGAACGAGGTCAGGCCCAAGGGGGTCATGAACAGCAAGCCCGCCATGCCCACAAAAATGAAGTTGCGCTTGAAGACATCTTTGATGATGTCGTCCATCACCAGCCCCTTGTCGAGCCAAGCATAGGCCACGAAGTGCAGCAAGGCATACACAAAGGCCGTCACCCCCAGGGTGCGCCGGTAACGCAACAAAGCCGGCAAGGAGGCCACATCACGCAAGGGCGAGATGGCCAGCGTCAGCCACAGCCAGCGCAAGGTCCATTCACCGGTTTCACGCACCAGCTTCTCTGCGGGGTTGGCCCCCAGTTGGTTGGTCAGCGCGGCCACCAGCAGCCCCACCAAGGGCACGGCACACAGCCCCCACAGCAGCGGCTTGCCCCAGGGGCGCAGCAGCCATTGATTCAATCGCGACAGTTGCATCAGTAAAACTTTTTCAAATCCATGCCAGCATACAACTGCCCCACCTGGGCCTCGTAGCCATTGAACATCAAGGTGGGCCGACGCGGGCTGAACAAGCCCCCGTCACCCAAGCGGCGCTCGGTGGCCTGGCTCCAGCGGGGGTGATCCACCTGCGGGTTCACATTCGAAAAGAAGCCATATTCGCGGGCATTGGCCTTGGTCCACGACGACACCGGCTGCTGCTCGACCAGGCGAATCTTCACGATCGATTTCGCGCTCTTGAACCCATACTTCCAGGGCACCACCAGGCGCATGGGCGCGCCATTCTGGTTCGGCAACACCTCGCCATACAGACCGAAAACCATCAAGGTCAGCGGGTGCATGGCCTCGTCCATACGCAGGCCTTCCACATAGGGCCAGTCCAACACCCTGCCACGCACCCCCGGCATTTGCTGCGGGTCAGCCAGCGTGGTGAACTCCACATAGCGGGCACGGCTATTGGGCTCCACCTTCTTGAGCAGGGTCGACAAGGAATAGCCCACCCAGGGAATCACCATCGACCAGCCTTCCACACAGCGCAGTCGGTAAATGCGCTCTTCCATGGCGCCCAGCTTCAGTAGGCTGTCCAGGTCGAAGCGTTGCGGGCGGTTCACCTCGCCCTCCACCACCACAGACCAGGGGCGCGGCTTCAAGGTATGGGCCCGCTGCGCCGGCTCATCCTTGTCGGTACCGAATTCGTAGAAGTTGTTGTAGGTGGTCACATCCGCATAGGGCGTGACCTTGTCAGACACCATCGCCCCGGCCACCGTCGAACGAGAGGCCGGCAAGACCGCCAATTTGCCCGGCCGCTGGATGGCTGGCACCGCCGCACCCTGGGCCAACAGGCTGGGCGCCACAGACAGGCCCAAGCCGCCCAGCCCAGCTTCTTTCAACCACTGGCGCCGCGATTCGTAGACCGACACCGGCGTGATCTCGCTGGCATGGGGGTGAACCATCCCGCTGTCGGGATGAAGTCGGTGACGACTGGTGCGTATCCAAACCATGACGGCGCTCCTGTGTGACGTGGGCGTAACCATACACCCACGTGCACCGACGCGTCAGGGCTGAATGAATTTGGGCACGTCGCCGTCAGGGCCGTGAATCTGCATCAGGCGGGCCACCAGCTTGGCCTGCACCTTCGAGGGCAACGGCGCGAAGCCCGTGCCACGGGTCAACTCGTCGCCATGCATGAAACACCAGTACACGTAGTGCGCGGTCCAGTTGGCCACGGCCATGTCACGGGGCTTGGCATCTAACAGCACATAGCTGGTCATGGTCAAGGGCCAGGCATCCTTGCGGGCCACATTGAGCAGGCTGGCCGTGTCGTCACCTTGCAGGTACACGTTCGACCCCAGAATGGCCTCGCGGAAGCCCTCTTCAGAAGCGGCCACATCCTTACCAGATGGGTTGCGCAATCGCACTGCCGTCAGATCGTCGCGCTGCACTCGGTCATACGACAAATAGGTGATGGCGCCCACATTGGCGCGCAAGGCATGCGCCAGTCCATCCATGCCGGGTGCCGCCACCACCTTGCCCGACCAGCTCGGCTTCTGGCTTACCGCCACAGCGGCCTGAAACACGGGAGAAGAAGCCGCCAGATAGCGCGTGAACGCTTCCGAGGTGCCCGACGCATCTTCGCGCACCACCCGCACAATGGCGCGGTGGGGCAGATTCAGCCCGGGATTCAAGGCTGCAATGCGCTCGTGATCCCAGAACGTGATGCGCTCAGCCATGATGTCAGCCAGCACTTCGCCGGTCAGCACCATGCGGTTGCTGGCCACGCCCGGCAGGTTCACCACCGGCACCAAGCCCCCCACCAGCATCGGAATCTGAACCAGACCTTTGTCAGCCAGCACCTTGGCCGACAAGGGCGTGTCGGTGCCACCAAACTGCACGGCGCGCGCAGTGGCCTGCCTGATGCCCTCGCCCGACCCGGTTGGCGCGTAGCTCACACGGGTCGCGGGGTTTTTCTGCATGAAGCTCTGAGTCCAGCGGTCATAAACCCGCGCGGGGAAAGTCGCCCCCGTACCGCTGATCTGTACCGCACCGGCCAATGCGACCGATGCCGACACGGCCCCCAAGAGGCCGACCACCCAGTTTCGTACTGCAAAAAACAAAGCCAACTCCACGCCGTTTGAATGAAGGCGCGGACTTTAGCGTAAACCCTAGGTGTTGTGTGCAGATGAGGCGCCAAACCGACGCCTCACCTGCGACCACGGGGATAGATCAGGCCACTTTTTTCACAGTTTTCCGAGCGGCTGCTTTCTTGGCAGCGGGCGCCTTCGCGGCGCGGGGCTCGAATTCGAAGCCCACCTTGCCCGCCTTGGCATCCCAGCTCAGGAAAGCCTTGAACTTGCGCCGGGTCTTGTTGGACACGAAGTTCTCCAGCAGATCGGTCTTGCCCGTTTCCAGCAACTTGCTCATCTGCTCAGGCGCAATCGGCTGCTGCAAGATGATCTTGCCACTCTTGAAGTCGCAAGTGGCCTTGCCCACCGCGTGCTCGCACACGTAGTTGGCGCCGTGCTCATACACATGGCCCTTGCATTTCGGGCAGGTGCCCAGGCTGGTGTGTCCACTGAAGTCGACGGCCTCGCCGGCCTCTTCGTCCTTCTTGGCATCTTCGCCAAAGTCGAACTCCATCTTCCAGTTGTTCAACTCATCGTCACGCACCAGTTTGAGCTCGGCCGTGAACGGCCAACCAGCCTTGGAACGGAACCCCTCGAGCGGGCCCAGCTTGTGCTCACGCAGCAGTTGCTCCACCTCGGGCAACTCGAAGCTGCGACCGGCGGGAATCTTGGTCATGCTGAAACCGCAGCCGCTCGCGCCTTCGGCATCACCGCCGTGTTTGCCCGTGCAGGTGAAGCGGCGGTAGTTTTCCTTGACCACGCCACCGCAGTTCGGGCACGGTGTGCTCAACACCGCATAGTCGCCCGGAATGGTGTCGCGGTCGTACTCCTTGGCTTTTTGCACCACGCGCTGGGTCATGGCCGCAATTTCATCCATGAAGGCTTCGCGGCTCAAGCGGCCCTTCTCCATCTCGGCCAGCTTGTATTCCCAGTTGCCGGTCAACTCAGGCTTGGTCAGGTCTTCCACCCCCAGGCCGCGCAGCAGCGTCATCAACTGGAAGGCCTTGGCTGTCGGGATCAGTTCACGGCCTTCACGGAAGATGTACTTCTCGGTGATCAGGCCTTCAATGATGGCCGCCCGTGTGGCTGGCGTGCCCAGGCCCTTTTCGGTCATGGCCGCCTTCAGTTCCTCATCGTCAATCAGCTTGCCGGCGCCTTCCATGGCGCTCAGCAGCGTGGCTTCCGAATAGCGTGCAGGCGGCTTGGTCTTGAGCCCATTCACCGCCACATCGTCCGTGCTGACCGACTCATTCGGCTGCACAGCCACCAAGGTGGCGTCTTCGTCTTGCGCTTCCTTGCCGTACACGGCCATCCAGCCCGGCTTGACCAGCACCTTGCCGTTGGTCTGGAAAGCGTGCTCCTGGCCCGCAGCGGCCACCTTGGTCACACGCGTGGTGACCATGAACTCAGCTGGCGGGAAGAACACGGCCAAGAAGCGTTTGACCACCATGTCATACAGCTTGGCCTCGATGTCTGACAGACTCTTGGGGGCTTGCAGCGTGGGGATGATGGCAAAGTGATCTGAAATCTTGGCGTTGTCAAACACACGCTTGTTGGGCTTGACGTAGCCCTCCTTCAAAGCCTTGCCTGCGTGCTGCGCCAGCTCGCGCAATGGCCCGGGCATGTCTTCGCTGGCAATCATCTCCATGGTCTGCTTGACCACGCCCACATAGTCTTCTGGCAACGCGCGCGAATCGGTACGTGGATAAGTCAAGACCTTGTGCTTTTCGTACAGGGCCTGGGCCAGGCCCAGCGTGGTCTTGGCGCTGAAACCAAAGCGCGAGTTGGCCTCACGCTGCAGCGTGGTCAGGTCATACAGCAAAGGGCTGGACTGGTTGCTGGGCTTGGCTTCTTCCGTGACCGTACCTTGCTTGCCATCCACCGCTTCAGCAATGGCCTTGGCCTCCGCCTCAGACCAGACGCGGTCGGCCTTGGCTTCAGGGTCTTGCTCGTTCTTTTTCCAGTTGGGGTTGAACCACTTACCTTCGTAGGCACCTTGGGCGGCGCCAAAGCTGGCCCGAATTTCCCAATAGTCGCGGAACACGTGCTTGCGAATTTTTTCTTCGCGCTCCACCACGATGGACAAAGTCGGCGTTTGCACCCGGCCCACGGTGGTCAGGAAAAAGCCGCCATCGCGCGAATTGAACGCGGTCATGGCGCGCGTGCCGTTGATACCCACCAGCCAATCGGCTTCCGAGCGGCAGCGGGCGGCATTGGCCAGCGGCTGCATCTGCTCGTCAGTACGCAGCTTCTCAAAGCCATCGCGAATGGCCTGCGGCGTCATGCTCTGCATCCACAAGCGTTGCACGCCTTTGCCCAAGCCCTTGGCCTTGGTGGTGGCCGTGCTGTCCTGGGCATACTGAACGATCAAACGGAAAATCAGCTCCCCTTCGCGCCCCGCGTCACATGCGTTGATCAGCATGTCAACATCTTTGCGCTTGATGAGCTTGACCAGGGCATTAAGTCGCCCCTTGCTCTTGTCGATGGGGTTCAGGTCGAAGTGCGGCGGAATCACCGGCAAATTGGTGAAGCTCCATTTGCCACGCTTGACGTCAAACTCTTCGGGCGCCTTGATTTCAACCAAGTGGCCCACTGCGGAGCTGACCACATAGTGCTCGCTCTCGAAATAGTCGTCGTGCTTGTCAAACTTGCCATCAACCGGCGTCAAGGCCCGCACGATGTCTTGTGCAACAGAGGGCTTCTCAGCGATGACCAGGGCTTTGCTCATGGGTTCGGTATTTTTGTTGACTAGAATCGGGCCTCGCGCGCACGTACGCATGCGCACACACGCACACGCGCGCGCCCACTCATTTCAATGTACATAAAGTTGTCGATGACGCAAGCACCCTCTTCCACTTCCGGATCCGGCCGTCGTATTCAGGTACGCCAGTCGGGCATTCATGGCAAGGGCGTGTATGCGGTCCAGCCCATTGCGGCCGGCGACACCGTCATCGAGTACAAGGGTGAAATCATCACCTGGGAAGAAGCCCTCGACCGCCACCCCCACGACCCCGAGCAGCCCAACCACACTTTCTACTTCCACCTCGACGACGGCCACGTCATCGACGGCAAGTACAACGGCAACTCGGCCAAATGGATCAACCACTCCTGCGACCCCAATGTGGAAGCCGAGCAGGATGGCAACCGCGTGTTCCTGAAAGCCCTGCGCGACATCACCCCCGGCGAAGAGTTGTTCTTTGACTACGGCCTGGTCATCGACGCCCGCCTGACGCCCAAGCTCAAGAAGGAATACGCCTGCTGGTGCGGTGCCAAAAACTGCCGCGGCACCATGCTGGCCCCGAAGCGCGGCCGGCGCTGAAGCGGGCTGAGGCGCCTGCCCCGACCATGTCGATGCGCTCTATTGAGGCCCTCCAGGCTGATCTGCACGCCGCAGCCGAAGCCATCTGGGTGGACACCCAGGCCGATTGCCCCGGCCTGAGCATTGATGTGGTTCCCGAACTGGCCTCCACCAACGCCACCTTGATGCAACAGGCCCGCCAAGGCCTGTGTACCCCCACGCTGCTGACCACCGCCCACCAAACCGCTGGACGCGGCCGCCTAGGCCGTCAATGGGTGGCCCAGCCGGGCGATTGCCTCACCTTTTCCCTCGGCATGCCCTTGCGGCTCGACCAGATTCCCGGCGGAGGCAGTGCGCTGGCGTTGGCCGTGGGGCTGTCCATCGCGGAATCGATCGATGCGGCCTTCGCGCTTCGGAACGTGGCCAGCCCACTGACCCAACTGAAGTGGCCCAATGATCTGTGGTGGCGCGAGCGCAAGCTGGGCGGCATTCTGATCGAGGCCACCCAGGCGGTTGGCCAGCCGGCCAATCAACGCTGGGTGGTCATCGGCGTGGGGCTGAACCTGCGTCCTGCCCCCGGGCAAGCCCAATCAACCGGCCTTCTGGCCCACTGGCCAGATGGCGCCCCACCTTTGTCCCCGGGTCAGGTGTGGTGCTGGGTGGCCCCGGCCCTGATCCGAGCCGTGCAGCGCTTTGAACAGACCGGCTTCGCCCCCCTGGCCCAGGCCTACCGCCAGCGCGACGCCCTGCTGGGCCGCGAAGTACACCTGTGGCAAAGCGCCGCAGCCCCTAGCCATCAACTGCCAAACAGCAGCGGCACTGCGCGCGGCGTGAACGAACAAGGCGGGCTGCTCGTGCATACTGACGGGCAAGTTCAGGCTTGGACTTCCGGTGACGTGACCGTTCGCCTGCAAACCCCCTCTTAACCCATCGAGTTTTTCATGCTGCGTTCCCTGGTGCTTGTTCTGCTGCTGGTCAATGCTGGCTTCTATGCCTGGACCCATGGCTGGCTCAACAGCTTCGTTGGCGTGCAACCCGACGCCCAACACGAACCCCAGCGGATGAACCAGCAGGTGCACCCGGAACGCCTGATCGTATTGCCCCAAGGGGCTGCGTCGGCCGCATCTTCTGCAGACGCCTCCAGCACCGTGGCTGCGGCTGACACCCCCATTTGCCTGGAAGCCGGCCCCTTTGACTCCGCCGAGAACGCCCAGGCCACCGAAGCTGTGCGCGCCGTCTTGCCCGCAGGTGGCTGGAGCAACAACACCGTGTCCATGCCCGGTGAATACCTGGTCTACATGGGCCCCTACCCTGACCCCGACATGTACGCGCGCAAGATCATCGAAATCAAGCGCATGCGCAACGTGACACTGGAAGAAGTCCAAAGCCCGCCGGCTCTGGCGCGCGGCCTGTCGCTGGGTCGATTCAACCGGCAAGATGAAGCCGTGGCCGCTTTGGAGGGCTGGAAGTCACGCGGCATTCGCACTGCGCGAGTGGTCACCGCCCGCCCCCCGATGGAGCTTCAAATGGTACGCGTGCCCCAGGCCAATGCCCGCACGCAAGTTGCCCTGGGCGCCGTCAAACTGCCAGCCGGCAAGGCATTCAGCGCCTGCCACCCGCAGTAAGCGTCAGCCACATCAGTAAAGCCAGCGCGGCCAGACTACCCGAGTCCATCGCACCTCCGCCTGAACCCGAGCCCGAACTGGGACTGGGGGGACTGACCTGAGCACGCGACGGCGCGAAATAGTCCACCCGACTGGGCCCGGCCACCCCGCCTGTGCCCGCAGGGTGCGCAGCCAACTCAGACAAGGCGTATTGAATGGCGCCCTCGGCATCCAGACGGCCCGCACCGCAGGTCGACGCTGAGCAATAACACCGAGCCACATTCCGGCCGGCCTCACAGGCCGGCCACACCGGCATCCCCAAATCGGCTGCATCTTGCACGGAAAGATGCGGCAGGGCCGTTCCCATCAGACCCGAGATCAATTCATCCACACTCAGATAAGGATCCACCGCCAACATCAAGGCGGCCACCCCCGCCGCGGTCGGAGCAGCGAAACTCGTGCCCACCATCGACTGAATCACATACCCCTGCGGATCCGCCGCCCGCGTGCCCAGGTTGGACGCGGTCACAATGCCTGCCGGCTCTTCCAGCAAGTCGAGTGGCACATCCCCGCCATTGGTCGCCACACTGGGGTAAACCGCGGCGTCCACCAAATTGGCATAGCTGGCTTTGAATCCCTCCGGATGCAAAGCCGTCACAGCCAACACGCCAGGACAATTGGCCGGCCGAGAAGGCTGCGCCTGGGGCCCCGAGTCATTGCCATTCCCGGCAGAAGCCACCACCAAAGTGCCTTTGGCTTTCAACGCCGCAATGGTTTGGCGGTATAGCCAAGCAGCATCCTGCTGCCCAGACGCCGCACAGGAACCATCCCCACCAAAGCTGAGGTTGATCACCCGTGCGGGATGAGGGTTCAGCGCCGGCGTGCCCTGGTACGCAATGCCCGCCGCCCACAACATGCCTTCCACGATGTCACTGACTTCAGCGCCACAGGCTCCCGCCACGCGCACAGGCAGCAACACCGGACCCGACAATGGCGCAAGAATGCCCGCGCCATCCAGGCCGTTCTGAGCTTGCGCCGCCAGCATGCTGGCGATCGACAAGCCATGCCACGAACTGGCACGCTCAGGACAGCCCTCATATAAAGCCGGATTGGCTGCGCGGTCGGCAGCGGTCAGCCAGTTGCCCGGATCGGTGGGATCGGAATCGAACCCGTTACCATCGCGCGCAAACTCCAGCTCCGAAACGAAGTCATAACCCGGCCAGCTTCGCCCCGCCAAATCGGCGTAGGGCAAGATGCCAGAGTCCAGCACCGCGACGACCACGGGGCTCAGCGAACGTGACGACATGGCCTGCCAAGCCTTGGGCAAGTTGGCCACACCACGCAAGCCTGCATCGCGCGCACGCAACCAGGTCTGCCAATACACCCAGGGATCGTCCCCGCCCCCCGCCGTGGCCGACTTTTCAATCACGTTGGGAATGGCCCAAGCCACGTTCGGGTCTTGCATCAGGCGCGCGGCTTGCGCCTGCGCTTCCGACAAGGGTAAAGGCCGCTCGGCACGCAAAACATGCGCGGCAAAGGCGGTCTGCTTGTGCGCCAGGTAAGGCACCTTATAACGCCACGACAGCCCCACCAAGCGCTCGTTGACCCGGGTGGCAGACTCGAATGCCAGGGCAGATGGCTGCATCGCGCCATTGCCCCCGCCGCCAGGCTGCTTCAGCTTGACGATGACGCCACTGGCCAAGGGCTGCGCTTGATGCTCTTGAGCCAGCACACCCTGCGCCAGGCTCATTGCAACTATCGCCCCGGACAGCGCCTTCGCTTCCAACAGTCCACCCACCACGCGTGCCAACTCAGCCCTCCCGCTTTCTGGAATCCGGCGCGAAGGGGAACTTCTCGCACGATGTGAAAGCGGCGATTATCCAACCGTGTCCCAGTCGGAATGAGCCCCTGCTGCGCGCAAGCCGCGTCAGCCACCCTAGATGAGGGGCAGGCCCACCTAAAAATACCACGCCCATAAAAAAGGCCCTCAGGAACTGATCCTGAGGGCTTCGAGCATTCGAACCGCGCGCCCCGAAGGGCGCATACTTCGGCTTACTCCAATTACTTGGCGATGACGCGAGCCATTTCCAGGCACTTGTTGGAGTAGCCCCACTCGTTGTCGTACCAGGCCACAACCTTCACGAAGGTCTTGTCCAGGGCAATACCGGCTTCGGCGTCAAACACGGAAGTGCATGGCTCACCACGGAAGTCGGTGGCCACAACCTTGTCTTCGGTGTAACCCAGCACGCCCTTCATGGCGCCTTGCGAGGCGGCCTTCATGGCGTTGCAGATGTCTTCGTAAGAAGCTTCCTTGTTCAGTTCCACGGTCAGGTCAACCACAGACACGTCAGAGGTGGGCACGCGGAAGGACATGCCGGTCAGCTTCTTGTTCAGCTCAGGAATCACCACGCCCACGGCCTTGGCAGCGCCAGTGCTGGAGGGGATGATGTTTTCCA
>CAYVOP010000052.1:0-20584 GCA_964453105.1 uncultured Aquabacterium sp.
GCTTGAAGTTGTTGGACTTCAGCCACAGGGCCAGGTTGACCATGTCCTCGTCGGTGGTGCCCGGGTGGGCGGCGATGAAGTACGGAATCAGGAACTGCTTCTTGCCCGCCTCCTCGCTGAAGCGCTCGAACATCTCCTTGAAGCGGTCGTAGGTGCCGATGCCCGGCTTCATCATCTTGGACAGCGGGCCGCCCTCGGTGTGCTCCGGCGCGATCTTGAGGTAGCCACCCACATGGTGGGTGACCAGTTCTTTCACGTACTCGGGCGCGCGCACGGCCAGGTCATAGCGCAGGCCCGATCCAATCAAGATTTTCTTGATGCCGGGCAGGGCGCGGGCGCGCCGGTACATGCGTACCAGTGGGCCGTGGTCGGTGTGCAGGTTGGAGCAGATGCCGGGGTACACGCACGAGGGCTTGCGGCAGGCCGCCTCAATGGCCTTGGATGCGCAGCCCAAGCGATACATATTGGCCGTGGGGCCACCCAGGTCAGAGATGACGCCGGTGAAACCCTTGACCTTGTCGCGGATGTCTTCGATCTCTTTGAGCACCGAGGCTTCTGAGCGGCTCTGGATGATGCGGCCTTCGTGTTCGGTGATGGAGCAGAAGGTGCAACCGCCAAAGCAGCCGCGCATGATGTTGACGCTGAAGCGGATCATGTCCCACGCAGGGATCTTGGCGTCGCCGTACTTGGGGTGGGGGGCGCGCGCGTAAGGCAGGTCAAAGACCAGGTCCATCTCGGGCGTGGTCAGGGGGATGGGCGGTGGGTTGATCCACACGTCTTGCGCGCCAGCGCCTTCGCCGTGGCGTTGGACCAGGGCGCGGGCATTGCCGGGGTTGGTCTCCAGGTGCAAGACTCGGTTGGCGTGGGCATACAGCACGGGGTCGCTGGCCACTTGTTCATAAGAGGGCAGGCGGATCACGGTGCGGTCACGCGCGGGCATGACGATCTTGCCGCTGCGCTCGGGCAAGGGCATCAAGGTGGTCGCTGGTTTTTTAGCAGCCAGGGCCGGATTGCTGACGATCTTGATGGGCTTGGCGCCACCGGCCAGATCGGCTTGACCTGCTTGATTGGTCTGAGCGATCTTCTTGCTCGGGTCGAATTCGCCCGCCTCTTCCAGTGCGCAACTGCCACCTTGTTCGGCTGCTTGCTGGCCGGTGGTCATGTAGGGGTTGATGTGCTGGTCGATGCGGCCCGGCAGGTCCACTTCCGTGGAATTGAGCTCAAACCAGTCTTGGGCCGAGGTGTCCTTGCGACGGCGGATGAAAGCGGTGCCGCGCACATCGGTGAGGGTGGACACGGGCTCGCCCGCGGCCAGGCGGTGGGCCACTTCGATGATGGCGCGTTCGGCATTGCCGTACAGCAGCAAGTCGGCCTTGGCGTCCATCAAAATGGAGCGGCGCACCTTGTCTGACCAATAGTCGTAATGGGCAATGCGGCGCAGCGAGGCTTCGATGCCACCCATGATGATGGGCACGTCTTTGAAGGCTTCGCGGCAGCGCTGGGCATACACGGCAGAGCAGCGGTCAGGCCGCGCACCACCCAGGCCACCGGGGGTATAGGCGTCGTCACTGCGAATTTTGCGATCAGCCGTGTAGCGGTTGATCATCGAGTCCATGTTGCCTGCGGCCACACCCCAGAACAAATTGGGCTTGCCCAGCGCCTTGAAGGGCTCGGCGCTCAACCAGTCCGGCTGCGAAATGATGCCCACGCGAAAGCCCTGGTTCTCCAGCACGCGGCCAATGACGGCCATGCCAAAGCTGGGGTGGTCCACATAGGCGTCGCCCGTGACGATGACGATGTCGCAACTGTCCCAACCCAGCGCATCCATTTCGGCGCGGCTGGTGGGCAGAAATTTGGCAGTGCCCAGACGCTTGGCCCCAGACGGCCTGTACGGCTTGTAGCTGTCAATGGGCTTGGCGCACGGGATGGCGGGAGCGGCAGGGGACTCGACGGTCAAATCAGACATGGGGGCAGGGCGCGCGAAGGGCAAAGGGCGTGCAACCCTCTATTGTCGTCGCTCTGCCTTTGGAAGAGGCCCCATTTTGAAAAGGGCTTTTTGGGCGCCGGGATCGCCTCCGCGCTCCATTCCACCGCGTTTCAGCGCGCCTGCTTGATCACGTCTTTGAGCAGTCGGGCTTTCGTCTTCTTGCCTTTGACGTTGATCTTGTTGAGCTGGGACACGGCCTTAGCGGCCACGCTGCGCTCCATCGCCACATAGGTGTGGAAGTCGGTGACGTTGATCTTGCCGATCTGGCTTCCCTGAAAGCCGCCTTCGCCTGTCAGTGCGCCCAGCAAATCGCCAGGGCGCAGCTTTTCTTTGCGGCCACCCAACAGCTGGATGGTGACCATAGGGGGCAGCAGGGGTTCATGGCTGGCGGGTGTCAGCTCGCTCAGCTTGTGCCATTCGGACTCGCGGCCTTGCAGCAACTCGATGTTGCCCACGCGGCCCATCTCGTCCATGCTGGCCAGGTTCAGGGCCCAGCCTTCGGCATCGCCCCGGCCGGTGCGGCCAATGCGGTGAATGTGGATCTCGGGGTCTGGGGTCACGTCCACGTTGATGACGGCCTCCAACTGGGCAATGTCCAGGCCACGGGCGGCCACATCGGTGGCCACCAGCACCGAGGCACTGCGGTTGGCAAACTGGATCAAGACCTGATCGCGGTCGCGTTGTTCCAGGTCGCCATGCAAGGCGATGGCTTCGATGCCATGGGCCGTCAGCACGTCAACCAGATCGCGGCATTGCTGCTTGGTATTGCAAAACGCTATCGTGCTGGCAGGGCGGTAGTGCAGCAGCAACTGGGCTACGGCGTCCAGACGCGTTTCGCGATCGACCTCGTACCAGCGCTGGCGGATCTTGTGGGCCTCGTGCGTGGTGGCGACCTTCACCTCTTTGGGTTGACGCAGGAACTGCGCGCTCAGCTTGGCAATGCCTTCAGGGTAGGTGGCCGAGAACAGCAAGGTCTGACGGTCTTTGGGGCACTGTCGGGCCACGTAGACCATGTCATCGTGAAAGCCCATGTCCAGCATGCGGTCGGCTTCGTCCAGCACCAGGGTGTTGAGGGCGCCGAGATCCAGCGTGCCGCGCTCCAGGTGGTCCATGATGCGGCCGGGCGTGCCCACCGCAATGTGGGCGCCGTGGGCCAGGCTTTCAATTTGGGGGCGCATGGTGCTGCCACCGCACAGGGTGATCACCTTGATGTTGGCCTCAGAGCGGGCCAGGCGGCGGATCTCCTGGCAGACCTGGTCGGCCAGCTCGCGCGTGGGGCATAGCACCAGGGCTTGGACATTCAGGTTTTTGACGTCGAGCCGGTTCAGGAGAGGCAGGGTGAACGCGGCCGTCTTGCCGCTACCGGTTTTGGCTTGGGCGATCAGGTCATGTCCGGCCAAAGCCAAGGGCAAGCTGGCGGCCTGAATGGGGGTCATGCTCAGATAACCCAGACTTTGCAGGGTGTCCTGCATGGCAGGGCTGAGCGGCAGGCTGCCGAAGGAGGGGCCGGATGTCTGGGGGGATGTCATGGGGCGGATTATCCGCCCTTGGCAGATCAGGTTCGACCGCGCACCTTCGACGCCACTTTCTGAAAGACCGTGACACCGACCAGTACCAAGGCCCCCGCCAAAATGCCGCCGAAGGTGTCGAGCAGCGTGGGAGTGATGGACGCCAACACCCCACCGATAGCGGGAACGGCGGCTGCCACCTCACTGGCGTGGTGTGCCAGATCGTGTGCGCCTGGCAGGCCATGCATCAAGATGCCACCCCCCACCATGAACATGGCCACGGTGCCTGCCAAGGTCAGAGCTTTCATCAGCATGGGGGCCGTACGCAGCAGACCTTGACCCAAGGCTTGCAGGGCACGGGTGCCACCGCCTTGGCCAGGCAATTGATGCAGGTACAGCCCGGCATCGTCCATTTTTACGATCGCCGCCACCAGACCATACACGCCAAAGGTCATCAAAATGGCCACGCCCGCCAGCACGGCAAACTGGGTTTGCAGCGACGAGTTCGCCACGGTGCCCAGGGTGATGGCAATGATTTCGGCTGACAGGATGAAGTCGGTGCGAATGGCGCCAGCGATCTTTTCTTTCTCGTAAGCCACCAGGTCAACCCCGGGGTCAGACAGGGCTTGGACCAGATCGTCATGGTGGGCTTGGTCCTCCTGTGCGCTGTGCAGAAACTTGTGGGCCAGCTTTTCGAAGCCTTCAAAGCACAGGAAGGCGCCGCCCAGCATCAGCAAGGGGGTGATCAACCACGGCGCCAGTGCGCTGATCAGCATGGCGGCCGGCACCAGAATGGCCTTGTTTTTGAATGAACCTTTCCCAACCGCCCAGACCACGGGCAGTTCTCGGTCGGCCGTGACCCCAGCGACTTGCTGCGCGTTCAGGGCCAGGTCGTCGCCCAGTACCCCGGTTGTCTTCTTGGCTGCAACTTTGGTCAGTACCGCCACATCGTCGAGAACGGTGGCGATGTCGTCAATGAGAGCCAGAAGGCTGGACGCCATGGGTGAATCCTTGTGTTGTGTGTGTTGAGGGTAGGAATTATCGTCGGCGCAGATTGGTCGGCGTTTCCCACCCATTTGCCGCGATAACACTTGCGCGCAAGTGGTTATGCTGGCGCCAACCGTTTCTGTCATCAACGGAGCCAATCGCCGCGGCTTGCGGCGCCGAACTACATCATGGTCGCAACCGACGTGTCTCGACGAGAGGTCTTGTCTGCCGAATTGCCAGCGTCCGCCAAGGCAGCCGAAAGCCTGCCCTGGCGACTGATCACAGCTTTGACGCTCGCTTTGCTTGTGGTGTGGAGCCTGCCAGTCGGCGTAATGACCCAACTGGATACCTCGTGGTTCCCGCCTTGGCTGCACACCATGACCGAATTTGCCGCCATCGCGGTGGCCTTGCTGGTGTTTTCGGTGGCCTGGCACAGCAACTCGGTGGGGCAGCCGGGCAATATCGTGGTGATCGGGTGCGGCTTCCTAGCGGTGGGGCTGCTGGATTTGGGGCACGCCCTGTCTCACAAAGGCATGCCCGATTTCGTCACGCCATCGGGTTCGGAGAAAGCCATTCACTTCTGGCTGGCGGCTCGGTATACCGCCATTTTTACTTTGCTCTGCGCGACCTATGGCGCATCCGACAGGATGATTGATCGGGCCAGGCGCTTCAGGTTGTTGGCTTGGGCGTTGGCGGTTCCCGTCGGGGTGTACTGGGTGGAAATGCGCTGGCCCGAACTGTGGCCGCGTACCTTCATTGAAGGACAGGGCCTGACCCCATTCAAGGTGGTGGCCGAGTACGTGCTCGTGGGCCTGTCAGCCTGGGTTGCCTGGCGCTTTCATCGGCAGCGCCAAGGCGGGCACACCTATAACACCACCGACTTGTGCGCGGCGGCCATTCTGACCATTCTGTCGGAGTTGTGTCTGTGCCTGTATTCGAACGTCAACGACCTGTTCATGTTGCTGGGCCACCTCTACAAGATCGCGGCCTATTTCTTCATCTATCGCGCCGTGTTTGTGACCAGTGTGCGCGACCCCTATGCGCGCTTGAGCGTGGAGGTGGAAGAGCGTCGCGAGGCAGAGCAGCGCGTCGAGTTTCTGGCCTATCACGATGTGCTGACGCATTTGCCCAATCGCGAGTTGGCGCGCGATCGTTTGCTGCAGGCCATGGCGGATGCCCATCGGCATGGCACGCAGGTGGCCCTGGTGTTCCTGGACCTGGATCATTTCAAAACCATCAATGATTCGCTGGGGCATGCCGTTGGCGACCGCCTGCTGCAGTGGGTGGGGCGATGCCTGAAAGACAATTTGCGTGAGGCGGACACGGTCAGCCGGCAGGGCGGGGACGAGTTTTTACTCATTCTCAAAGACCTGCCTGATGCCGATGCGGTGACCCCCATCTTGACCAAGTTGATGGAGGCTCTCAATCAACCCATCGTCATCGAAGGGCGTGAGTTGGTGACATCGGCCTCCATCGGGGTGGCCATGGCTCCCAGCGACGGTCATGATTTCGAAACCTTGTTGCAACGAGCGGACACGGCCATGTACCGTGCCAAGGAAGAGGGGCGCAATACCTATCGCTTCTTTGACGACCGCATGAATCAGGAGTCGTTGGCGCGTTTGACCATGCGTCAGGAACTGCGTCGTGCGCTGGAGCTCAAGCAGTTCGTCCTGTATTACCAGCCGCAGTTGGATCTGCGGACACGCAAGGTGGTGGGCGTGGAAGCCCTGATTCGCTGGCGCCATCCCGAAAAGGGCTTGGTGCCACCGGGCGCATTCATTCCTGTGGCGGAAGAATCCGGGCTCATCGTGCCCATGGGGGATTGGGTTATCGAAGAAGCGGCGCGCCAGGCGATGGCGTGGCAAGCAGAGGGCTTGCCTGCGATGACGGTGGCCGTGAACCTGTCAGCCCTGCAGTTCCGCCGTGGCAACCTAGAAGACGTGGTTACTCAGGCGTTGGCCACATCAGGCATGCCGGCGCATTTACTGGAGCTGGAGCTGACCGAGTCGGTTCTGATCAATGACACCGACCATGTTGAAAATCGCTTGCGTCGACTCAAAGCCATGGGCCTGACCCTGTCGATCGACGACTTTGGAACGGGCTATTCCAGCCTGTCCTATCTGCGGCGCTTTGAGGTGGACAAGCTCAAGATCGATCAAAGTTTTGTGCGCGACCTCAATCGCTCACCCGATGACGTGGGCATTGTGCGAGCCATCATCCAGATGTCGGTCAGCCTGGGCTTGAAAACCATTGCGGAAGGGGTGGAAACCGAACCCTTGGCCCAACTGCTGACCGATCTGGGCTGCGATGAAGCCCAGGGCTATGGCTTTGCTCGTCCCATGCCGGCAGACGAGTTGGCCCACTGGCTGCGCGATCACGCTTGATCGTCGGAAGTTTCCTCATCTTCGTTGCCCAGAAATCCACCGCTTTGATGCGCCCACAGGCGCGCATACAGCCCACCTTGTGCCAACAGGGTGGCATGGTCGCCTTCTTCCACGATGCGGCCGTGGTCCAGCACGATGAGCCTGTCCATGGCGGCAATGGTGGAGAGCCGGTGCGCAATGGCCACCACGGTCTTGCCTTCCATCAGACGGTACAGGCTGGCCTGGATGGCAGCCTCCACTTCCGAGTCCAGGGCGCTGGTGGCTTCGTCCAGCAGCAGGATGGGGGCGTCTTTCAGCATGACGCGGGCAATCGCAATGCGTTGGCGTTGTCCGCCTGAGAGCTTCACCCCACGCTCGCCCACATGGGCATCCAGCCCGGTGCGGCCTTGAGGGTCGGTCAAGGTGGCAATGAACTCGGCGGCTTCGGCCTTGCGGGCGGCGGCCATCACGTCGGAGTCGGAGGCCTCTGGGCTGCCGTAGAGAATGTTGTCGCGCACCGAGCGGTGCAGCAGCGAGGTATCTTGCGTGACCATGCCCACCTGGGCCCGCAGGCTGTTTTGCGTGACCTCGGCTACGTTTTGTCCATCGATCAGCACCTGGCCGCTGCCCACGTCGTAAAAGCGCAGCAACAGGTTGACGATGGTGGACTTGCCCGCGCCCGAGCGGCCCACCAGGCCGATTTTCTCGCCTGGGCGAATGCGCAGGTTCAGGTGGTCGATGACAGACTTTTCGCCTCCGTACGAGAACGACACGTCGCGAAACTCGATGTCACCACGCTGTACTTGCAGGTCAGGGGCCTGCGGACGGTCGATCACGGTTTGCCGGCGCGACAGGGTGTTGATGCCATCCTGCACGGTGCCAACGTGTTCGAACAGCATGGCCATTTCCCACATCATCCAGTGCGAAATGCCGTTGAGTCGCAAGGCCATGGCGGTGGCGGCCGCCACGGCCCCAATGCTCAGTTGCCCTTGGGTCCACAGCCACAGGGCCACGCCCCCGGTACTGAGAATGAGCAGCATGCTCATGGTGTGGTTGATCACCTCGAAGCCACTGACCAGTCGCATCTGGCCATAAACGGTGACCATGAAATCTTGCATGGCCGACTTGGCGAACTGTGCTTCGCGCCGCCCATGCGAAAACAACTTCACGGTGGCAATGTTGGTGTACGCGTCGGTGATGCGGCCCGTCATCAGGGCCCGCGCATCGGCCTGGGCCTTGGCCCACTTGCTCAAACGTGGAATGAAGAAGAACAAGGCCAGGGCGTAACAAGCCAGCCAGCCCAGGAAGGGCATGAGCAGCCACAGATCAAAGCCGCCGACCACGGCCCCCATGGTCACAAAGTAGATCACCACAAACACCAGGATGTCGGCCACGATCAGGATGGTGTCGCGCACGGCCAGAGCGGTCTGCATGACCTT
The DNA here is from genome assembly GCA_964453105.1 of uncultured Aquabacterium sp. Taxonomy (GTDB): domain Bacteria; phylum Pseudomonadota; class Gammaproteobacteria; order Burkholderiales; family Burkholderiaceae_C; genus Aquabacterium. Next base: position 8,285 of record CAYVOP010000052.1, read on the forward strand.
GGCCGAAATGCGGCCGGCAAACTCGTCTTGGTAGAAGCTCAGGCTTTGCCCCAGCATCAGGCGGTGGAAGTTCCAGCGCAAGCGCATGGGGAAATTGCCCGCCAGGGTCTGGTGCTTCAGCATGGTCTGACACATCACAGCCAGAGGGCTCAGCAACAAGATGGCGCACAACAGCAGCAAATGGCCTTTTTGCGAGGTCCACAGTTCGCTGGGTTTGACCTGGCCAAGCCAGTCGACGATCTGGCCCAGCATGCTGAACAACAAGGCCTCGAAAGCGCCAATGGTGGCGGTGAGCAAGGTCATGGCCAGCACATAGCGACGCACGCCTTGGCTGCAGATCCACAGGAAAGCAAAAAAGCCCTTGGGCGGGGTGACGGGGGCTGACTCCGGATACGGGCCTACCCATTTCTCAAACACACTCCACACGCGCACGCCTCCCGGTTTCGGTCCAATCGAAACCGACGAGCGTAGCGGATTCTCGGTCTGAGCGGTGTGACGGTGACTTTATCCCGCAGCCGACAGCACGGCGGCGGGGTCGTGGAACCCGCCGACCGCATCGTTTTCAGCGGCGCCGATTACCGTGCGGCCATAGGCTTTGCCTGTGCGGGTGCGAACGGGCGAGTACAGGCGCTCACCCATTTCCGTGGTCAACACGACGATTTCTGGATTCATGGGGTCAGCCATGCGGCGCACCACAATGCCTTGCTCACCGGTGTTGAGTTCAACCAGGCAGCCGGGTGGGTAGAGGCCCAGTTCGCGGATGATGGTGGCACCGAAATAGCCGGCGCTGCGCTGGCGAAAAATTTCCGCCGCCGCCCGGGTCGACAGCATGCCGCTGCGGCTGATGCGCGGGCTGAGCTTGGCGCCGAACACGTCGCAGGTGCGCAGGGCGTCAGCCGTCTGGTTGATTTCGGTCAGGCCCTGAGGGTAGCCCTTGCCATCGGGTTGCTCGTGGTGCTGGGCCACGGCAATCAACCAGTCTTCATCGGTCACGCCCAGTTGGCGCAGCATGTGCCAGGTCGCCAGCGGGTGGGCTGCAATGGCCTGGCGCTGGTTGGAGGTGGGAGGCTCGACCTGTTGGGCCAGGGTGATTTGCAGCGCCGTGATTGACAGATTCATGGTCAGCGCGGCTTTGACTGCGCTGTCAATGCGAGAGGCCGTCCAGTCCTTGCGTTTGCCCACCAGCGCCATCAGCATGCCGGTGTGCATGGAATGCAGAACGCCATAGCGCGCCATCTTGTCTGGGCTGACGTGCACGATGTGAAAAATAGCCAAGTCGGGGTCTTCATTGACCAGTTTGACCAGGGTGTGTGCGCAGCGATTGATGTCAGCCACGAAGCCGGTGCTGTTACCAGGGCTCAGTAGCAAGGGCTCCAGCCACTCGGACAGGTCCTGCCATCGGCTCCAGCGCAACAGGGTCTCGGTCACCACAGGGGCGTTGGGCGAGCTTGTTTGAGCAGTCGGCGTCAAGGTTGCCAGCATGTGTACACCTGTTGAACGGGCAAAGTGGAAAAACTGAAATCGACCTCAAGATAAGCCCAAACGCCCTGACCTGGGGGCATTCGTGCGGCGACGTTGGCTAACGGCGTGAACGAATGCACAGCGAACGTATGAGATCTGGGTACCAGCAGGTTTCGGATGATTCTGGGAAGAATGAAGGGCTAACTCTGCTTTTGTAGGGATACTCCTACATTTGCCACGCATCCCAAGAGTTTTCGCGCCTCGTCGCTGCCAATGGTGGCCTCGGCCAGCAGGAATCCGCCCACTTCGCCAATGCCCACCACTTCGTTGGCACCAGCGGTTTCCAGGTAGATGCGCTGGCTGGGGTCCAACAGTTCGGCAATGACCCGCGCCTGCGGGTTGAGGTTGCGCGCCAGCATGCAGTTCACTGCCGTCAAGGCGTCGGCATGGTGTTTTTCGTTGTAGTTGGCCAATACCACCACGGTGGCCGCGTTGGCCAGGCAAGACCGTTCGATCGCGTCGCCACGCACCGGGTAGGGCGCCCGGGTGAACTGCACCAGGGGGTCGTCCACGGGTTTGTGTTCCAGATCGGCCACGACCACGATGGGGGTGTCGGTCAGGTGGGGGGCAGAGCGTAGCGTGCGGATGATTTGCTGGCCTTTGAGGTTCCAGCCGATCAGAACAATGTGTTGGCTCAGTTTGTGCATCTTCAGCCCCATTTCTTCCTTGACCTTGCGTTCAATCAGCACCGCCGCAGCCAGCGCGCACAGCAAGGCCGTGAGCAACTTGGACAAGATCACGGCAAACCCCATCACCATGCGGCCGCCCATGGTGATGGGCGACACGCCAGAATCACCTGAGGTGGTCATGGTGACCAGCAGGAAATAGACCGCATCGCCCAGTGATTTCACCTTGGGGTTGACGCCGTGCTCCATGGCGAAGATCAGCACGGCGCAACCGGTCCAGACCAAGATGAACAGAATCGTCAGTTCCACGATGAAGCGATACCGCGCGACGGCCATCAGTCGCATGAACATGGACATGAATCCGAAGCGAAGGCCGCCCATCGTGTTCCTCTGTGCAAGGTGTATGGCGGAATATCGGACGAAACTGACCCCGGGTTGAGTTCAGTCTGAACCGGCGATTGCGGGTGAGAACCCCGAAGTTGCCGTTTAGAAGGGTTTTGAGCCGCCTAGAGCCGCCCAATTGATCCGTTTTGAGGCCAATGCGGCGCAATGTGTGCCCATAATCCCAGGCTGTGTTGACCGCTGGTGGCTTGGCTCACCCGATTCTGACCATGTTGGACCGTCTGATTTCCCTGTTCAAGGCCGTGGTGGCCACGACCCTCCTGATCCTCAACATCCTGGTTGCGTTTTCGATCGTGTTCCCTTTGGGGGTGGTCAAGCTGGTGTTGCCGTTCCCGCTGGCCCGCAAGGTGTGCAATGCCTTGATCAATCCGGTGGCCAACACCTGGGTGCATGGCAACAGCGGCTGGATGAAGTTGGTGCAGCCCAAGCCCTGGCACATCGAAGGCGTGGAAGGGCTGTCGCCCCAAGGCTGGTATCTGATCGGTAGCAACCACCAGAGCTGGGTGGACATTCTGGTGTTGCAACGCACTTTCGATGGCCACGTGCCGCTGTTGAAGTTCTTCATCAAGAAAGAACTGATTTTTGTGCCCATCATGGGCCTGGCCTGGTGGGCGCTTGACTTCCCCTTCATGCGCCGCAAGGGCGGCAGCAGCGCGGCCAAGGATCTGGAAGCCGCACGCAAGGCCTGCGAGATTTTCCGCCTGAACCCGACCTCGGTGATCAGCTTCATGGAGGGCACCCGCGTCACGCCTTCCAAGCACCAAGAGCAAAAGTCACCCTACAAGCACTTGCTCAAGCCCAAGACCGGCGGCATTGGCATGGCGCTGGAAACCATTGGCGAGCAGTTCGAATGCCTGCTGGACGTGACCATCGTCTACCCCCATGGCGTGCCCACCTTTGGCGATTTGCTCTCAGGCCGGGTGAAAGACGTGATCGTGCGAGTGCATCGCCGTGAAATCCCCTTGGACCTCAAGATCGTGAAGGCCGACGACAAGCAGTATCGCCACCGTCTGCAGCACTGGATCAATGAACTGTGGGCCGCCAAGGACCGCGAGATCGACGAACTGCAGGCGCAATTCAAGCAAGGCCGCATCGGTGGGTCGAGTCGCTGACGCGCTCGACACCGGGGCGGGACGCTCAAGGCTGCGAAGCGGCCTGCCGCGCAGCCAAAGGGGCGCTCAGGCGATTGAAGTCAGCTGGCGCCACGTATTGCAGCACGTCCTTGCCCTTGGCATTGAGGGTCAGATCCAGCCCCTTGCTGGGGTACAGCAGGTGTTCTGCAGCTTCTGCGCCCTGGCCCACCTGACGTCTTTGCTCTGGTTGGCCAAAGCGTTCGATCACCATGGCGGCGTCCAGATTGGCCTGAGGAATGAAGGCCATCGATGACACCGCGAAGGACACTGCCGCCTGCCGATCAGCAGGGGTGAGGGTGTACTTGCGGGTGGTGCTTTCCATGAACTCCGACTTCAGGGCCCGCTCACGCATGCCTTGAACGGTGGGCGTGGGGGCGGCCAGCGTGAGCACCAGCTTGCCATTGATGAACCCCGCTTGGGCCGGGTCCACAAAGGCTTCCAGGGCGCCCGTTTCACCCGGCGCGGCAATGATGGCCAGCTCCAAGTTGGGGCCCCAGAGCTTTTGGGCATCGGCCAAGGTGCTGCCGCCTGGGCCCAGAACCAAGCCCAGCGCACGCACTTGCCCCGAGGGCAGCGACTCAATCTGCCAGGGCAGACCCACGGTGGCGGATTGGCTGGGGCCCGACATGTTGTCGTGTCCTGCTACCAGCACGGCGCTCAATGCCAGTGCCCCGGCGATCATGCCGGTGACGGCCCAAATCTGTTTCATCTTCTTATCCTTGGCAGGCGTCTTGATGCGCCAGGCGCAGCAAGTTCTTCTGTACCTTGCCCATGGCATTGCGCGGCAATTCGTCGGTCACGATGATGCGCTTGGGCACCTTGTAGCCGGCAATGGTTTGTTTGAGTGACTGGATCATCTCAGCCTCATCCAGCTGCGCGCCGGCCTGGGCCACCACCACCGCCACCACACCTTCACCAAAGTCGGGGTGGGGCACGCCAATCACGGCCGATTCGATCACGCCGGGCATCTTGTCGATGTGGCATTCGACTTCGGCTGGGTACACATTGAACCCACCGGTGATGATCAGGTCTTTGGCGCGGCCAACCAAGTGAACATAGCTGCGGTCGTCAATCTGACCCACGTCGCCGGTGCGGAACCAGCCGTCGGCGGTAAAGGCTTCTGCCGTTTTGTCTGGCATGCCCAGGTAGCCCACGAACACGTTCGGGCCTTTGACTTCGACGTGGCCCACTGCGCCATCTGGGCAGATCAGGCCTTCGTCATCAACGATGCGCACCTGCACGCCGGGCAACGCAGGCCCCACGCTGCCCGACACACGTTCGCCTTCACGTGGGCGGCATGGGTTGGAGCACAGCATGCCGGTTTCGCTCATGCCATAGCGTTCCAGAATGGTGTGGCCTGTCATGGCCTGGAAGTCTTCAAACGCCGCCGGCAGCAAGGGAGCCGAGCCACTGACGAACAGGCGCATGTGATCGCAGGCCATGCCGGTCAGGGCCGGGTCTTGCAGCAGGCGACCATACATGGTGGGCACGCCCATGAACACGGTGGCGCGTGGACGGTGCGTGTCTTTGATGTGGCGAATGACCTGGGCGGCATCGAAGCGCCCCAGCCAGCGCATGGGGGTGCCCGACAGCAGAGCGCAATGCACCGCCACGAACAGACCGTGAATGTGGAAGATCGGCAGGGCGTGGATCAGCACATCGTCGGTGCGCCAGTCCCAGTGGCGCAGCAAGGTGCGCGCGTTGCTCAGCAGGTTGCCGTGCGTCAGCATGGCGCCTTTGCTGCGGCCCGTGGTGCCCGATGTGTACAAGATGGCCGCCAGATCGTCGGCCTTGCGGCGTGTGTGCTCGTGCTGATCCGATTGCACCGAGGCGTGAGTCAAGAGGCTGCCGTTTTGCTGGTCGCCCAGGGTGAACAGGTGTTCGACCTGGCGGTGCGCCGCCAGGGGCACGACCCAATCCTGATCGTCGGGCCGGCACACCAGCACGGCAGGGCGGGCATCGGCCACGAAGTAATCCAGCTCGGCGGCTTTGTACGCTGGGTTGAGCGGCAGGTACACGCAGCCGGCACGCAAGGTGGCCAGGTACAGCAGCAGCGATTCGACCGACTTGTCAACGTGGGCTGCCACCACCGGCGGGCGCCCCGCCACGCCTTTGAGCTTCAGGCTGTCGAGCAGATTGGCCAGCATGGCCGTGGCCCGATCCAGGTCGTCCCAAGAGTAGTAGTTGCCGCCGTCCAGCAAGATGGCGGGTTCTTGAGTGGTGGCGGGCCAGGCGGCGCGCAGGGCGGTGAACAGGTTCATGACCCGTAACTTACCGCAACTTTGGCCCGGTCACGCCAAGCCGAGCAGGCCCCATCCGCTATCGTGCGGGGTTTCGTTGATGGGGTCGGCATCACTGGCGTGATACACCTCAACCCGATTGCGCCCACGGCGCTTGGCGCGGTACAGGGCGGCATCGGCATGCTGCAGCAGACCATGGATATGGGCATGTTCGCCTTCTTCCCACTGCACCGCCCCAATGCTGACCGTGGCGTGCAGGGTGCGATTGCCAATGGTGATGGGCGTCAGGCTGAGCGTGGCGCGGATGCGTTCCAGCGCAATGACCGAATCCTCCAGCGACGTGCTGGTCAGGATCACCGCAAACTCCTCGCCGCCAATGCGGGCCGGGGTGTCAGAGTCGCGCAGGGCCTGGCGCAAGATGTCGGCCAGCACGCGCAGCACTTCGTCGCCGGCGCTGTGGCCATAGGTGTCGTTGATCTGCTTGAAGTTGTCCAGGTCCAGCAGCGCCACGGTCAACGGGTTGCCATAGCGCCGGGTCTGCAGCAAGCAGGTTTCGGCCACGTCAAAGAAGTGTCGGCGGTTGGGCAACCCGGTCAGGGTGTCTTCGGTGGCCAAGCGTAGCCATTCCTGTTCGGCTTCGATGCGGGCCTCCTCTTGGTGGCGAGCATGGATGAGGGTGCCCAAGGTGGTAACCAAAGGCGCAAGCAGATCGATCAAGGCCCGGTCGACCGGGCAGTCGCGATTGCCCAGGCCAATCAGGCCGACCACATCGTGGTCAAAACAAATGGGCAGCCCCAGGAAGTTGTCCAGGTCGGGCACGCCCTCAGGCCATGTTTCGAAGGCGCCCTGGGTGCGGGTGTCGTCCGGGTTCAGCACGAGAGTCTGATTCGACTTCACGACACGCCCGAACAGGTTGTTCAAGTCGACGTATTCGCGCGACTGAAAATCAAGTGAGCTGCCGTCGCCCAGCGTCATGGTGGGCACGACCAAATACGGCACCCCCGGTGCACTGTGCCGCACCACGCCAATCAGGCCGAACTGACAACCACTCAAACGCAGCAACGGGGCGAACAGGGCTTCGCAGGCATCTTTGATGTCGTGGTTGAGCAAGAAGGTGGCTTGCGCCTGGTTGATCAGGTCAAGCAACTGCCGTTGCTGATGCTGAATTTCCTCTCGGCGTTTTTGCTCGGTGATGTCGCGCAAGGTGCCGACCACGCGCTTGGGGCGCCCGCGGTGGTCACGTTCCACCAATTTGCCGTAGCTTTGCACCCAGATGTAGTGGCCTGCGTGGTGGCGAATGCGGTATTCGATCGAAATGATGTCGCTCAAGCCTTTGCGGTAGACCTGCGTGGCCTCCACGATCTTGTAGCGGTCTTGCGGATGCACCAGCTTGAGCCAGGAGGCCACGGTGGTCTGGGTTTCGTCGGCCCCGGCAAAGCCCAGCATGGCCGCCGTGCGGTGGCTGACGATGCGGTCATGCGTTTCGAAGTCAAAGTCCCAGGTGCCCATCTGGGCTGATTCGAGCGCCAGCTGCAGCCGCTCCTGGGTAGAACGGGCAAGTTGATCTGCTGCCAACGCGGTCACGCGCTTGATTTCCGGGCTGGCGCTGAGTGAATGCATGAATGAACTCTCCCGTTTCCATGATCAACCCGCAAACTTCGGGTCGTCAAGGCCTACAACGTGGGTTGTAGGGGTGGGGGTTGACGCTTTCCCAGCGGCGAGGCGCGTTTTGGGACGTTCTTTACATTGGGAAACCGGCCATGCCAGGCGCCGCGCAGCCAGCCAAGTCAGTCTTCCGACTCTTCGGCCACCACTTTGATGCGGAAGCCCGGGGCGGCGACCACCTGTCCGGCTCGGATCTTGGCGGTTTTGCGTGATTCGTCCTGGCCATCGACCTGAATCAGGCCCTCGGCCACCATGGTTTTGGCGCGTCCGCCACTTTCGGCCACGCCAGCGGCCTTGAGCAGGCTGTCGAGCGGAATGAAGTCGCCACGCAGATCAAAGCGGATTTGTTTCAGGGAAGCCATGGGGTGGGTCTTGGAGCAAATGGGGGCACAATTCGCCGACATTGTGCACTTACGTGTTTTCAGATTCGACCATGTCTCTTAAAAGAACTGATCTGGCCAAGCGGCTGGCGCTCAAAATTTCCCAACAAATGAAGCATGCCGGGGTGCCCGGACGCTTTGCGGACGAGTCGGCATCGCAGCTGGACCGCCGTGAGCAGCGCAAGCTGGATCAGGCGGCCGGCCTGGTGCCCTTTGCCGTGAAGCTGCATGATGACTTGGTCAAGCAGTTGCGTGCCTTGGCTGAGCAAGAGGGGGGGCACCTCAACGAAGTGACTGAGCGTTTGCTGCGGGCGGGGCTGGCGGCCAGCCCGGTTGCTGTGGCAGCAGAGAAGTCCGAACCGAAGAAGCCCACACCGCCGAAGAAGACCGCCAAGGCGGACGACAAAAAGTCGACCAAAAAGGCGGACAAGAATCCCGTGAAGAAGGCTGACAAGCCAGCCGAAGCCAAGGCTGCGCCCAAGAAGGTGGCCTCGAAGAAAGCTGCTGCCAAGAAAGCGCCCGCCAAAAAGGCTGGCAGCAAGAAGGCCTGACCCATTCAGGCTTCCCGATGAATCAGGAGACGCAGGATGAACCGACCGATGATGCAAGTAGTCAATCCGCAGACCGGCGAGTCCGATCCTGCTGAAATTCGTCGTGTGTTCGACGCCCAGTTGGCCACCGCGCTGGCTTGGCGTGAATCCACCGCAGCCGAGCGCATTGCCAGACTCAAGAAGCTGCGCGACGCCATGATGGCGCGTCGGGAAGACTTCTACGCTGCGTTTCAAAAAGACTACCGCAAGCCGTCAGCCGAGGTCGAAGCCACCGAGTTCATGCCGGTGCTCGATGAAATTCGCCACGCCATTGGTAGCCTGAAGAAATGGATGAAGCCCACCAAGGTGTGGCCCACCATCGCGTCGGCGCTGACCAGCAGCTGGATCGAGTACCAGCCGCGTGGCCGCTCGCTGATCGTGGCGCCCTGGAACTTCCCGCTGAACCTGTGCTTCGGCCCCATGGTGTCGGCGCTGGCGGCAGGCGACACCGTCATCCTCAAGCCTTCGGAAATGACGCCGGCGGTCAGCGCCGTGATGGCCGAGATCATTGCCGCCACCTTCCCAGAAAACGAAGTGGCCCTGTTTGAGGGCAGCCTGCCGACTTCGCAGGCGCTGCTCGATCTGCCTTTCGACCACATCTTCTTCACCGGTTCGCCTGCCGTGGGCAAAGTGGTGATGGCCGCAGCCGCCAAGCACCTGACCAGCGTGACACTGGAGTTGGGCGGCAAGTCGCCCGTCATCGTCGATGAAACCGCCAACCTGCGCCTGACGGCCGAAGCCCTGATGTGGGGCAAGTTCACCAATTGCGGCCAGATCTGCGTGGCGCCCGACCACGTGTATGTGCATGAATCGGTGAAAGACAAGCTGGTGGCCGAATGCAAGGCCGTGCTGGCCGAACGCTATGGCGTGACCGCGCAAGAGCAGCGCAACAGCCCGCACCTGGCTCGCGTGATCAACCAGCGCCACACGCAGCGCATTGCCGGTTTGCTGCAAGACGCCCAAGGGCGTGGCGCCCGCGTGCTGACCGGCGGCGAGGTGGATGTGGCGGCTTGCTACATTGCCCCCACCCTGATCGAGCAGGTGCCACAGGAAGCGCAGATCATGTCCGAAGAAATCTTCGGCCCGGTATTGCCGGTCATCACCTATCGCGATCTGGATACCGTGGTGCGTGAAATCAATGCCCAGCCCAAGCCGCTGGCCCTGTATGTGTTCAGCACCCACAAAGCCCGCACGCGCCGCCTGCTGGCACGCACCAGTTCGGGTGGGGTGGCCATCAACCATTGCGTGCTGCACTACGCCCAAGGCAACCTGCCGTTTGGCGGGGTGAACAATTCGGGCATTGGCAATGCGCACGGGCATTTTGGCTTCAAGGCCTTCTCGCATGAGCGGGCCGTGCTGAAGTCCGGCCCCATCCTGATGGCCAAGCTGTTCTTCCCGCCCTATACCGACTTCAAGCAAAAGCTCATTCGCGCCACGGTCGATATCCTGCGCTTGCCCAAGCTGTTCTGATCCGGGTTGTCCGAATAACGCGCGCTTTGCCGCGATAATCCGGCCCCGGACCCTCTGCCCGCCTCTGGCTCGTTCTGCTTGGCGGGCTTTTTGCATGTCTGGACGATTGTGGACATTTTCATTCAACAAGTGATCAACGGCCTGGTGGTCGGCAGCATGTATGCACTGGTGGCCCTGGGCTACACCATGGTGTACGGCATCATCAACCTGATCAACTTTGCTCACGGCGAAGTGCTGATGGTCGGCGCCTTGGTCAGCTGGACCGTGGTGACGGTGCTGGCCGACAGTGGTTTGCCCGGATGGGCTTTGTTGCTGCTGTCTCTGGTGGTGGCCATGCTGGCTTGCATGGCGTTGAATTTCGTGATCGAAAAGCTGGCCTACCGCCCCTTGCGCAGTGCGCCACGGCTGGCGCCACTGATCACGGCCATGGGCATGTCGTTGTTGCTGCAGACCCTGGCCATGATCCTCTGGAAGCCAGACTACAAGCCCTATCCGATTCTGCTACCTGACGAGCCCTACGACTTCTTTGGCGCCACCATCAATGTGGCGCAAATATTGATTCTGGGCGTGACGGCCGTGGTGCTGGCGGGCCTGATGGCCCTGATTCACGGCACCCGACTGGGCCGCGCCATGCGAGCCACAGCCGAGAACCCCCGCGTGGCTCAACTGATGGGCGTGCAGCCAGACAAGGTCATCTCGGCTACCTTCGTGATTGGCGCTGCTTTGGCGGCGTTGGCCGGCGTCATGTGGGCGGTGAACTACGGTTCGGTGCAGCACACCATGGGCTTTCTGCCCGGCTTGAAGGCCTTTACGGCCGCCGTTTTTGGTGGCATTGGCAACCTGGGCGGTGCTGTGGTGGGGGGCTTGCTGCTGGGCCTGATCGAGGCCCTGGGGGCTGGCTACATTGGCGATCTGACCGGCGGCGTGTTGGGTAGTAACTACCAAGACATCTTTGCCTTTGCCGTGCTCATCCTTATCCTCACGCTGCGCCCGCAAGGTCTGCTGGGTGAACGCGTGGCCGATCGCGCTTGATGGGGGCCACATGAACAAGAAGCTGATCGGATTCATTGTGAGCGCGGTGGCCCTGGCGGTGTTGCCACTGTGGCTGCAAGGGGTGGGCCAGGCCTGGGTGCGCATTGTGGACGTGGCCTTGCTCTACATCTTGCTGGCGCTGGGCCTGAACATCGTGGTGGGCATGGCGGGGCTGCTCGACCTGGGCTACATCGCTTTCTACGCGGTGGGCGCCTACCTGTTTGCCCTGCTGGCCTCGCCCCACCTGGGCGAAGCCTTTCCGGCCATTGCGGCGATGTTCCCCAATGGGCTGCACACCCCCATCTGGCTGACCATTCCACTGGGGGCCGGGGTGGCTGCTTTGGCGGGGGTGCTGCTGGGCGCGCCCACGCTGAAACTGCGGGGCGACTACCTGGCCATCGTGACCCTGGGCTTTGGCGAAATCATCCGGGTGTTCATGAACAACCTCGACGCGCCCATCAACATCACCAATGGCCCCAAAGGCATCGACAGCATTGACCCGCTCAAAGTGGGCTCGGTCAGCCTCGGTGAGCCGTGGCACGTGGCGGGCATGACCTTGCAGCCCGTTACGCTGCACTACTACCTGTTTCTCGGCATCGTCGTGCTCGCAGTCATCTTGTGCTCGCGTCTGCATGACTCGCGTCTGGGCCGCGCCTGGATTGCGATTCGCGAAGACGAAATCGCCGCCAAGGCCATGGGCATCAATGTGCGCAACACCAAGTTGCTGGCCTTTGGCCTGGGGGCCATGTTCGGTGGGGTGTCGGGGGTCTTGTTTGCCAGCTTTCAGGGCTTTGTGTCGCCCGAGTCGTTCAGCCTGCAAGAGTCGGTCATGGTGGTGGCCATGGTCGTGCTGGGTGGCCTGGGACACATTCCCGGGGTGATTCTGGGGGCCTTCCTCTTGGCCGCCTTGCCCGAGGTGCTGCGCCATGTGGCCGGCCCATTGCAGGCCATGACCGATGGGCGCCTGGACGCGGCCATCTTGCGCCAACTGCTGATTGCGCTGGCCATGATCGGCATCATGCTGTTGCGCCCCCGTGGCCTGTGGCCGTCGCCTCGGCATGAAGACCAGATGCTGCCCGAGTCCAGCGAAGGGGGGCGAGCATGAGCCAGCCTTTGCTGATGGTGTCGGGCGTGTCCAAACGCTTTGGTGGCGTCCAGGCGTTGACCGATGTGGGCTTGTCGATTCAGCCCGGCCAGGTGCACGGCCTGATTGGCCCCAACGGCGCGGGCAAGACCACCTT
>CAYVOP010000053.1:0-20115 GCA_964453105.1 uncultured Aquabacterium sp.
AGCCTGCGCGGCCCACGTGGCGGCATCATCTTGATGCGCTCGGAAGAAGTGGCCAAGAAGATCAACTCGGCCATCTTCCCCGGCATCCAGGGCGGCCCCCTGATGCACGTGATTGCTGGCAAGGCTGTGGCTTTCAAGGAAGCCGCTTCGCCTGAGTTCAAGGCTTACCAACAGCAAGTGGTGAAGAACGCCGCTGCGCTGGCTGACACCCTGACCAAGCGCGGACTGCGCATCGTTTCGGGTCGCACCGAAAGCCACGTGATGCTGGTGGACCTGCGTCCCAAGAACCTGACCGGCAAGGAAGCAGAAGCCATCTTGGGTGCAGCTCACATGACCTGCAACAAGAACGGCATTCCCAACGATCCGCAAAAGCCGATGATCACTTCGGGTATCCGTCTGGGCAGCCCAGCCTTCACCACCCGTGGTTTCAAGGAAGAGCAAGCCGTGATCGTGGGCAACCTGATCGCCGACGTGCTGGACAACCCCCACGACGAAGCCACCATTGCTCGCGTGCGTGAGCAAGTGGCTGCGCTGACTCGTCAGTTCCCCGTCTATCGCTGATCGACGCAACAAGCCCGGCCGCGTGCCGGGCTTTTTTGTTTTTGCCTGCCCCACATCATCATGCGTTGCCCATTCTGCGGACACCACGATACCCAGGTCGTTGAAACGCGAGACTCTGACGAGGGAGACTCCACCCGACGCCGTCGCCGTTGCCAGTCATGCGACAAGCGCTTCACCACCTATGAGCGCGCGGAAATCGAACTGCCGGTCATCGTCAAGCGCGATGGGCGCCGCACAGACTACGATCGAGCCAAGCTCAAGGGCTCCTTGCTGATCGCGCTGCGCAAGCGCCCTGTGGGGGCCGAAGCCCTGGAAGGCGCCATTGAAAGCATCGAAGCCCGCCTGCGCCAGTGTGGCGACAAAGAGGTTTCGTCGACCCAGTTGGGCGAGTGGGTCATGCAGGAACTGCGCAAACTCGACAAAGTGGCCTACGTGCGCTTTGCATCTGTTTACCGCAGCTTTGATGACGTCAGCGAGTTCGTGGCGGCCATCAAGGAAACGGGCAAGAAGTCAGCCTCCTGAGTCCCGATAGACCCCATCTTCGGGTTTGCCCTGGGGTGGATGCCGTCGCATTTTCCCGATGGGCGGTTAACTGATCCCGATAAGCGGTGCTGCCCCCCGAACAACGGTGGTGCCCTTTTGGCCCCCAGCGGATACATTCTCACCCCATGAACAGGGGTGTCAATATTTCACGAGTGACGGGGTTCACCCTCGTCGAATTGCTGGTCACATTGGCCGTGGCTGCCGTTTTGATCACGGCGGCCGCGCCCATGCTGTCGGGCTTTCTGATCCGTCAGGATATGAACGCCGCAGCCAATGAGTTCACTGGAGCCCTGCAGATGGCTCGGGTCGAGGCGGTGACGCGCAATACCTGTGTGGCGGTCTGTCGCCGCGCTGCTTCGGGTGCCGCCCTGTGTGCGGGCGAAGATGGGCCGTGGACCACGGGGTGGCTGGTGTACGAAAAACCATCGTGCGCTGCCACGGCTGAACCAGACGAGCCCGCCGCAGGGCAGGCCTTGCGTGCGCAAGCGCCGATGGTCGCAACGCTCTCGTTGGAAAATGCAAACGGCGGAGACGCCTCAGAGATCATTGTGTTTTCGCCCCGTGGCGTGGTGGTTGGCACGGCCGGGTCCATGCGCATCACGGATTCGCGTGATGCAGCGGGGGCCTATGCCCGCGACATCGTCCTGAGTCGCATGGGTCGGGTTCGCACAACTGTGGCAGGCGCCGCAGGGGGCGGAGATGACTGAACGCCGGCGTCTTCAATCGGGGGTCACGCTGGTCGAGGTGTTGGTCTCCATCCTGATTCTCGGGCTCGCCATGATCAGTCTGGCGGGCTTGCAGTCCTACACGGTCAAGTACCAGATGGGCAGTGCCAACCGCTCGGTGCTGTCCATGCTGGTCAGTGACTTTGCCGAACGAGTGCGCGCGAACATCGAAGCGGCGCCCGGCGCAGTGGCCAAGGTGCAGTCTCCGTACCTGTACAACACCGATTGGGATGGGCAGGCAGATGCCCCCAAGGCCGCAGATACCGACTGCGCCACCACCGTTTGCACCGATGCCTCGGTGCTGGCCCAGTGGGACATGGCCAGTTGGCGCCAACGGGTGCGTGAATCACTGCCGAGGGGATCGGTGCAGGTCAGTGGCACCGTGCAAAGCGGTTTGAACCTGACCGTCATGTGGCAGGACAACGATTACAGCGCCACGCCGCCGGCCTGTGCGGCGGGGCAGTCGCCCGCTGACGCGCGCCAGTGCTGTCCCATCACCGTACCCAACGGGGTGCGCTGTGCCAACTTTGTGATCGTGCCATGACAGCAGTTGTATCGATGTCGCCGTCTCGGCGTGCTCAGCAAGGGCTGACATTGGTGGAGTTGATGGTCGCTGTGGCCATCAACCTCGTGGTGGTGTTGGTGGCCGCCTATCTGTATCTCAATGGGCGCAGCACGCAGCAAGCGGTGGAAGAGCGCGCGGCCATGTTTGAGAATGGGCAACTGGCGCTGGAACTCTTGGGCAAAGAGATTGGCAACGCGGGCTATTACCCCGCCCACATGCACGAGCCCGATGCGACCTTGCTGGTCAATCTGGGGCGGTATGTGAACCCGGCACCCGCTGTTGCGGCCTTCAACGCTGGGGTATTCGGGTGTTCGTCTGGTCGTTTCTGGAACGGGGCCTGCCAAGCGGCCGATAACAAGAACTTCAGGGGCGATGGCCTGGTGTTGAACTACTTCACCGAAGACGCCATGAACCTGGCGGCCGGTGCTCGTGCTGACTGCCAAGGCTCACGCATCGATAACGATGCCACCATCAATACGGCAGCTCGGGCCGGTGCGGCTCAGGGGGCTGAAAATCTGCCGCCAGCTCACCCTTTGTTTGTCTCCAATCGCTACACCCTGCGAACGATGAAATACCAGATCACCGGGGGCCGAGAGATAGTGACCTTCGGGCTGGCATGCCACGGCAACGGCTCGAACGGCTATGAGGTTCTGGTGCCTGGCATTGAGCAATTGCGCGTGAATTATGGGCTGCGCGATGCTTCTGCTGCGCGTGCATCTCAGTATGCCGATGCCACCACAGCGGGCCAGGCTCTGGCTGTGGTGGTCAACGACGAGTCGATGGCCGGATGGCAGCGCGTGGTGTCTGTTCAGGTGTGCGTGGTGGCGCGGTCCTTGACGGAAACGCGCTTCAAAGGCGCCGGCAATGAAACCCGGCTTGACTGCGATGGGCAAACTTTGCCCAACGATGGCGTGCAGCGTCGTCGCTTCATGCAGGTCTTTGCGGTCAAGAACCGCCTGTCCTGATGGAGGAGTTTGACGTGAGCCTGTATGCCTCTCCCCATCCTCGTCAGCGCGGCATCGCGCTGATTGTGGTTCTCGTGTTTCTTCTGGCTTTGACTGCCATCAGTCTGTATGGCGCTCGCCAGGCGGTGTTTGGCGAACGCATTGCCCGCAATGTGCTCGATGCGCAAGTGGCCCATCAAGCTGCTGAAGCCGCCCTGCGCGACGCCGAAGCCGATCTGGCCATGCCCGAGGGCAGGAACCCACAGAACGCCTATTGCCTGCGCTCTGGCATGCGTCCGATTGCGGCCAATGTGGGCATGCTGGTTGAAGGTGCTTCGTGTTTGGGGGGCATCTGCCGCATGACCGACCCGCAATATGCCGCGCTGGATGCCAACAAGGCTGGCGTGGCCAAGGGCGACGAAGCCCCAAAGGGCGCGCCCTGGTGGGCTGACGACAAGGGCGGTCGCTGGAACAACGATTTCAAGACCAAACCCCAGGCTGTCAATGACCAATGCAGCACCTTTACCGGTGGAGTGCCCTTGGGCACCTACACAGGCAAGGCGCACATTGACGAAGTGGCGCAGCAACCCGAGTACCTCATCGAATATCTGGGCCTGCGCAATCAGCGCCCCCTGTTTCGCATCACCGCCCGAGGCTTCGGTTACGACCGAGGCACTCAAGCCGTGGTGCAAGGGTATTACGTTCCGCCTGAAACCGAGTGAATGCTTCCATGAACGCTTTTCAACGCTGGATCGCGCCTCTCATTGCGCTGATGCTGATGGCCGCATCGGTCTGGGCTCAGACTGCGCCGTATACCGCCAGGCCCATTCAGGCGGTGCCCCCCAACATCACCGCGCGAGACTTTCCCGCCATGATGATGCTGGCCGCTTCGCGCGACCACACTTTGTTCGGGCCCATGTACACCGACTATGAAGACCTGACGGGGTCGGGTCGAGTCGATCCTACCTATCGCTCTGATTTTGAGTACTACGGCTACTTTGATCCCAGCAAGTGCTACAGCCATGACGGGCAGAAGTTCGTGCCACAGGGCTTTCGCCATGCGACTGACTGGTGCCTGACGCCGCAGGATGCCAAAGGCAATGCGCTTGCAGGCGTTGTGGCGCGCTGGAGCGGCAACTTCCTGAACTGGGCCACCATGACACGCATCGACGTGGTGCGCAAGATGCTGTATGGCGGCTACCGCGAGACCGATTCTGCGACCAGCACGGTTTTGCGATTGGCCCTGCTGGGCACCGATGCGCACGCGTTTGCCAAGTACTACCGTGGCACTGACATCGCCAAATACACGCCTTTCAGCGTGTCAGATCTGAGCAAGGGGGGCGCCTATGTTGGCCTGACCACCTGCGCGATGTCGACCAATGCCGATGCGGCTTCGGGCTCACCCATCTTGCGCATGGCCCGGGGCAACTATCTCCTGTGGTCCACCACGGCCAAGAAGGTGTGCCAATGGCGGCCAGCCGAGTTGACGACCGATGCGGCCAATGCCGACTATTGGTTTGGCGCCAAACTGGTGGCCTATTTCGCGCGCGACGCAGCCCTGCCAGACTCTGATCTTCAGGGCATGCCTTCTCATGCGGTCATAGCCCCATATGACAAGGGGCTCGCCAGTGATCTTCCGCCCAACACGGGCAGCAATGGGTTGGCCATTCGGGTGCAGGCCTGCGCCAGCGTGGATTTGATCGGCAAGGAAAATTGCAAACGCTTCGAATACAAGGACGCCAACGGCGTCACACAGGTGTCGCTCAAACCCTCTGGCATCTTGTTGGACTATGGTTTTGCCCCGTCGGCCTCTGAATCGGCGCGAGCCGAGTTTGGCCTGATTTCGGGCAGTTACGACAACAACTTGTCGGGCGGGGTGCTGCGCAAGAACGTGAGCAACCTCAACGACGAGGTCAACAGCAATGGCACCTTCTGCCATACAGCAGGTGGCTGCAATGGCAGCGGCATCATCAAATCGTTTGATGCATTCCGCTTGTACGGCGCCGGCGCCCCCTCGTACACCACGGCAGATTCGTTCAAATGGGTCATGCCCAATACCTTGATCAACAAGCAGTTCCCTTCTTGGGGGAACCCGCTTGGTGAAATGTTGGTGGAGGCATTGTCGTATTTTTCGAACCAGGGTAAGTCGAGTTACGACAATGTTCAGCCCGTCTCAATTGATGCGGCGCTGGGATTGCCTGTGCCGGCATGGGCCGATCCTTTGAACGATGCGCAAGCCGTTCCAGGCGCGGGCGACCTCACGCGGGGGCAGGTCTACGGAAAAAGCTTGTGCCGCCCCATGAATACGCTGGCCATTTCTAGCAGCGCCCTGAGCTTTGATCGTGATGAGGTGCGTAAATTTGGTAGCTTGCCCAATCGAACAGAGTCCTTGGAGTTGTTCACAGACAAGGTGGGCGAGCGAGAAGGCATCAACGGCACGGTTCGTTCGGTGGCATCGGTCACCCCAGACCTCAACAACGGTGATGGTGGCTGGGGTGAGCAATGCACTGGCAAAACAGTGACGCATCTGTGGGAGGTGTCGGGCGTGTGTCCGGAGGCGCCTGCGACGCGGGGCAGTTACCTGTCCGCAGGGGCTGCGCTGTACGGTAATACCCGCGCCATTCGCGATACAGCCGACATGACCTTGCCGCCGGATTTGCCCGGCTATGCCTTGCGCGTCAAAACGCTGGCTGCTGCAATGGGGGGCGGCGTTGCCCGCATTGAGGTGGTTGACCCCAGTTCGGGCGCCAAGGTGTTCATCACACCCGAAAGCATATGGAATGCCGGGGGCAAGATCGGTGGCGGCGATGCCTGGATGCCCGGCGCCATGCTCACCATCAAGTTGCTCAATTCGATTACCAAAGGCGGTAAGACCGTAGGTGCTTCGTATGTGGTGACCTGGAACGATGCGCAGTTTGGTGGCGACTACGACATGGACATCGTGGGCTACATCTCGTATGCGATTGAAGGCAGCCAGTTGAAGGTGACCACCGACATCCTGAACGTAGACGGTGGCATGCCTGGTTCGCATGGTTTCAGCATCATGGGGGCTGTCAGCAATGCCGGCCGTTACATCACCCATGGCAGTCACTGGATCAATTTTGGCGAATGTGCCAAGAATGCCGACAGCACGCCCAAGTTTTTGAGCAGGCAAAACTACGCCCTGCGTTGCGGCTATGACGACGCGGGCATGCCCACAGGGGCAGGCTTTGACAACTGGGCTTGGCCTAGCAAGTACGGCAACACCGAAATTGGGTTTGCCGGTGTGGAAACCGCCTCGACACGCGCGTTCAGTTTTGAGCCGGGGCAAGCGGGGTCGGTGTTGGCTGATCCGCTCTGGTATGCAGCCAAGTACGGCAGCTTCACCACGGGGGAAGACAAGTTCAGCCCGGTTTCCAAGGCCACGTTGCCTGATGCGAAAGCCGATGCCGAGGGCTACTTCCTGGCGCGTAACCCGGCCAAATTGGAAAGTGGCCTGCGCAAGGCCCTTGACAAGATCTTGGCCGCAGGCAACTCCACTCCGGCTGTGTCCTCTGCTCAACTGGTCAGCGACAGCATCAAGTACGTGGCCGAGTTTGATGCCAAGGCCCATACGGGGTCGGTCAAGGCTTACAAGCTGGTCGACGGCGCATTCAAGAAAGATCCCGAGTTCGAGTTGGGTGACAAGTTGACTCAGGCTTCGCGTGCTGACACGCCCCAGCGGCAAGTCATCACCAACGTGGGTTTGGTGGGCATGCCGCTGACCAAGGATGCACTGGCTGCCGATACGCCAGTGGCTTTGGGGGCCGTTCGCGCCGCACTGGATGCCGATGCGGAGGCAGGTAGTTGGAAAGAATTGGTCGACTATGCGCGCGGCGGCTTGGCCACTGGTGACTTGCGCAATCAACTGACCAACGTGCTGGGGCCCATCGTGAATGCGGCACCCTGGTTGCAACGTGGCGCGCAGTTGCGGCTCACCGATGTGGATTTGCCCAAGGGGTGGGCCTCGTACCGGCAGTTCCTGTTGGCGCGTAGCAAGGCTTCGCAGCCATCTTTGCTCTGGGTCGCATCCAATGATTCGATGCTTCACGCCTTCAATGCGAAAACGGGCGCACCGGTGATGTCTTACCTGCCCAGTCCGTTGATGGGGGGGCTGCGCGCAGCCAGTCGTGAATCGACCAAGTCCATCACCGCGACCATGGATGGCAGCCCATTCACGGCCGATGTTTATCTGGGTGCCGGGGCGCAGACGGGGGCTTGGAAAACCTATCTGTTCAGCAGCCTGGGGCGCGGTGGTCGCGCTGTGTTTGCACTGGATGTGACGGACACATCCAGTCTGAACGAGCTTCATGCTGGCAGCACCTTCAAATGGATGTTCAGTTCCGATGACGATGCGGATCTGGGCTACGTGCTCATGGACCCGGTCGTGCATCGCTCATCGGGCCAGCCGGCCAATGTGGTTCGTTTGAACAATGGGCATTTCGCTGTGATGCTGCCCAACGGATATGGTTCGAGCAACGGTCGCGCGTACCTGTACTTCCTGGATGTGGCTGGGCGAGAGCAAATGGGCGGCTGGGGCAGCAATGTCATCAAGCTGCCCACTGATGACGCCTCCGCGAATGGCTTGATGGGGGCGACTTGGGTCGACATCGACAACAACGGCACGGCCGATTGGGTGTATGCCACCGACCTCAAGGGCCGTGTCTGGAAGTTCGACATCAGTTCGAGCGACCCTAGCAACTGGGGCTCTGCCTATCTGTCTGGTGATACGCCTGTGCCCTTGTTTCAGGCCACCTCGAAAGCGGATGGCACGGGTGACCCCTTGCCCATCACCACGGCGCCTGTCATCACCTTCCCTGGCATGGGCGGTGTGATGGTGGGTTTTGGTACAGGCCAATCCATCGTCACAGGCGACTTCCCCAAGACCAACCTGAATCAACGCTTCTACACCATCTGGGATCGAGGCAATTTCTCAACCAATCCTTCTGGTGCCGCGGGCGGGGCGAATGCCAAACGAGCTTTGCCGACCATGGCCAAGCTGGTGGGCCGCAAGCTGGTTCGAAACGACCAGACAGGCGCGGTGACTTTGGCCGATGCCGATGCGGCGGTCTCCATCAACTGGACCGATCAGGACGGGTGGTACCTTGACTTCCCTGTGACCTCAGGTCAGCAATCGGGCACAGGTGAAATGGTGTTGTCGACGCCTGTGGTGCGCTCTGGCGTGCTGTTCTTCACCACGGTGTGGCCGAATGGTTCAGCCGAATCGATGTGCCAGAACGCACCGTTTGCAACGCTCTATGCCCTCAGTCCGACCCAAGGCTTGGTGGTACATGGTTTGCTTCCCGTGGGGGCGGCTGTGGGGGTGAGCGTGAACGACTCCAAGATCTTGGTCGTGTCAGATCAGACGGTGACTCCCGATGCTGGCAAGGAATCCCTGCGAATCGAAGGGCGGAACTGGGAAATGCCTCTTTCTCCCAATCAGGTCAACGGTCGAGTGCAGTGGCGCGTGATTCCTGGTTTGAAAACCTATTGATGCGAAAGTGCCCGACATGAAGTTGTACGGCCATTTCAGGCAACGTGGATTCACCTTGATCGAACTGATGATCACGGTGGTCATTGTGGGCATACTGGCGTCTGTGGCTTACCCGAGTTACGCGGAACACATTGCCAAGGGGCGTCGAGCTGATGCACGCGCCCGATTGGTGGCCGCGCAGCAATGGATGGAGCGGTACTACACCGAACGCTACAGCTATGCCTCCACAGGGCAAACAACAGCGAATGCCGACTTCGCCAATGAAAAGTCATTTGCGAAGTCGCCACCGGCCGGTGAGGGCGCGGCCATGTACACGCTGGGGGTGGTGGTGAATGGGGTGAACTACACCCTCACGGCCACGCGTGAAACCGGTGCGGCCATGGCGTCGGACCCTTGTGGTGATCTGACTCTGACCAAGGATGGAACCCGATCGGTGGTCAACTACAACCGGAACAAATTTGCCACATCCGCCGCTGCGGTGGCGGCTTGTTGGCGCTGAGGCCTCGGGTTCGATGAGCGCGCGGTTTGTATGGCTGCTTGCGGCTGTGGCGGGCGTTCATCTGCTGGGGTTGGGGTGGTGGTTGCAGCGCGCAAGCGCGGTGAGCGGAGACGGCGGCTGGCGCCCTGTCTCGGCATTTCGTGTTCGAGCCACGGTCTTGCAAGAGGTCTCGACCTTGCCTCAGATCGGTTTGCCTGGCGAGACGGTGGGTGCGGCGCCCACCGTGCCGCGGCCTCGTGCGACTTCTTCGCTTCCGTTCAAGTACCCGATTGAGCACCCGGTTGAGCAAGCCGTTGTCGAGCCTCACCCTGAGAGTCAGGGTGAGCGTGCGATGCCAATGATGTCTCGTGCGGGTGACCGAACACTTTGGTGGCCTTCCCCAACGGAATACCTGTCTGACGAGCAAGTTGATGCATTGCCTTATCCGAAGGAAGACTGGCAACTGGCTTGGGGTCAGGTGCCCGCCACGCCAGGCGCCTGGCGGGTGACCCTGCGCCTGTGGGTGTCGTCGCAAGGGCACATCGACCACGTGGAAACTTTGGAAGCCGAGCCCAGTACGGCCTGGGTGGTGGCCTTGTTCGAGTCGGTTCAACAAACGGCCATGGTGCCCGCCACCCTGGCGGGGCAGCCGGTTCCTGTCACCTACGTGGTACAGCTGGCGCCAGATCAGTTGCAGTGATGCGATGATCGCAACATGACTTTGCCTGCCGACGCATTTGCCCCCACGCCGTTTGACCGCCAGGCCCTGGCTTTGGCGCTGGACTGGGGGCGACGTGCGCAACGGCTGTGTCCACCCAACCCCGCCGTGGGCTGCACGCTGTGGCAGCAAGGGCGATTGGTGGGGGCCGGGCACACGCAGGAAACGGGCGGGCCCCACGCCGAAGTCATGGCCATGCGCGATGCGCGGGAGCGTGGCGAGTCGTTGAAAGGCGCGACGGCTTACGTCACCCTGGAGCCATGTTCCCATTTTGGTCGAACCCCGCCCTGTGCTGATGGCTTGATCCAGGCAGGGGTGGCCCGCGTGGTGGTGGCCTTGCTCGACCCCAACCCCTTGGTGGCAGGCCAGGGTGTGCAACGCTTGCAAGCGGCAGGCATTCAGGTGGATGTGCTGGTACGCCACGACGAATTGGCCGAACAGGCCTGGCTGGATAACATCGGGTTTTTCTCGCGCATGGTGCGCAAGCGGCCTTGGGTTCGCATGAAGATGGCCGGCAGTCTGGACGGGCGCACGGCTCTGGACAATGGCAACAGCCAATGGATCACCGGAGAGGCTGCGCGTCTGGACGGGCGTCAATGGCGGGCCCGTGCTGGGGCGGTACTGACCGGCATCGGCACCGTGCTGGATGACAACCCACGCATGGACGTGCGTGGCGTGGACACGCCACGCCAGCCCTTGCGGGTGGTGCTGGACACTCATTGGCGCACCCCGGTCGATGCGCTGGTACTCAACCCGCCCGGGCAGGCCTTGATTTACGGTGCAGACACATCGCCTGGCCGTTTTCCCCATGCCCAAGAGATTCAGTCCCCGTTGCAAGGCGAGCGGCTGGACTTGGCTTGGATCTTGTCCGACCTGGCTCAACGCGGCGTCAATGAGTTGCACATCGAGGCTGGTGCCACGCTCAACGCGGCGTTTCTTCAGGCCGATCTGGTCGATGAAATCTTGCTGTATCTTGCTCCCAAGTTGCTGGGGCCGGGGCGCCCATTGGCAGGCTTACTGCCATTGGACACCGTGGCGCAGGCCAAAGCCTTCGAGTTCATCGATGTGAGCCAGATCGGCGATGATTTGCGTTTGCGTGCCCGGGTTCCAGGCCGCGAGCGGTTCTGACTCTTCCCCCGATTTCTAGTAAAGGCATTCTCATGTTCACCGGCATCATCACAGGCGTGGGCCAGATCGTCGACTCCCAGCCATTGGGCGCCGACGTCACCCACGGCCGTCGTCTGACCCTGCAAACCCCGGCGGGCTACCTGGAAGGCGTGGGCCTGGGCGACAGCATCGCCATCAATGGCGCCTGCATGACGGTGACCAGCTTCGATGTGGCCGCAGGCCGCTTCACCATCGACGTGTCGGCCGAAAGCCTGGCGCGCACCGTGGGTCTTGACACCCTGGGGCCCGTCAACATGGAGCAGGCCTTGCGCACCCACGATCGTCTGGGCGGCCATCTGGTTACCGGGCACGTCGACGACGTGGGCCAAGTCACTGTGTTCGAGCCAGTGGGCGAGTCGTGGCTGCTGCGCATTCGTGCGCCGCGCACCCTGGCGCGTTTTCTGGCCTACAAGGGCTCGATCACCATCAATGGCGTCAGCCTCACCGTCAACCAGATCGAAGATGCGGCCGATGGCACCACCCAGTTCAGCATCAACCTGATTCCTCACACCATCGAAAACACGGCCCTGGGCAGCCTCAAGGCCGGCTCGAAGGTGAATCTGGAAGTGGACCTGATCGCCCGCTATGTGGAAAGAATGCTCACCGTTGAGGGCAAATTGCCCCAATAAGGTGATCCATTCTTGGTGTTTTCCCCAAAAGCAGAGGCCAGCGCGCCTACAATCCTCCGATGCCGATTTCACCCATTCCTGAGCTGATTGCCGAGTTGGCCGCCGGTCGCATGGTCATCCTGGTGGATGAAGAAGACCGCGAGAACGAAGGCGATCTCGTCCTGGCGTCTGACCACGTCACGCCCGAAGCCATCAACTTCATGGCCAAGTTTGGCCGAGGCCTGATCTGCCTGACGATGACGCGCGAGCGTTGTGAGCGCTTGCAACTCCCGCCCATGGCCACGCGCAATGGCACCAAGCATGGCACGGCTTTCACCGTGTCCATTGAGGCCGTGGAAGGCGTGACCACCGGTATTTCGGCGGCCGACCGCGCCCGCACCGTGCAGGCTGCAGTGGCCCGCGATGCCAAACCTTCTGACTTGGTTCAGCCCGGCCACATCTTCCCGTTGCAAGCTCAAGACGGTGGCGTGCTGATGCGTGCCGGCCATACCGAGGCGGGTTGCGATCTGGCTGGCATGGCGGGTTTGACGCCTTCGTCCGTGATCTGCGAAATCATGAACGACGACGGCACCATGGCGCGCCTGCCTGACCTGGAGGTGTTTGCCCAGGAACATGGCCTGAAGATTGGCACCATTGCCGATCTCATCGAATACCGCAGCCGCAACGAGTCGCTGATCAAGCAACTGGGCGCACGCACGATGGAAACCCCCGAAGGGCCTTTCGACGCGCGCGTCTTTAAGGACCGTACCGGTGGCGTCCACCTGGCGCTCAGCTTGGGCCAGTGGACGCCGGCTGACGAAGTGCTGGTGCGTGTGCATGAACCCCTGTCGGTGCTCGACTGGCTCGACGCGGGTAGCCGCGCGCACTCCTGGCCCTTGCCCAAAGCCCTGGCTGCCATCCGTGAAGCTGGGCGCGGCGTGATCGTGCTGCTCAATGCAGGCGACGATGCCGACCGGCTGGTCGAGCGTCTGCTGCCCACAGAGCCTCAGCAAACGCCCAAAACCCCGGTGGACCTGCGCACCTACGGTGTCGGGGCCCAGATTTTGCGCACCCTCGGTGTGCAACGCATGCGCTTGCTGGGTAACCAGCAGCGTTTGCCCAGCATGGTTGGCTACGGCCTGGAAGTCACTGGCTTCCAGACTGCAGACGGCCAGGTGCTGTCGCCTTCGGCGTGATCAAGCGGTCACGCCTTTCCGTTCTTTTTGTTGAACCCTCTCGCTCTTTACTTGGAATTGACTCATGCAAGGCGCTGACAAAGGACAAGCGGTGAATCTGGACGGACGCGAACTGCGCGTCGGCATCGTTCAGGCCCGTTTCAATGCGGAACTGACCGGCCGGATGGCCCAGGTCTGTATCGACGAACTCAAGGCCCTGGGTGTGGCCGAAGACAACATCCGTCACGTGACGGTGCCCGGCGCGCTGGAAGTGCCTGTGGCCCTGCAAGGCATGGCCGAAAGCGAGCAATTTGATGCCCTGGTGGCGCTGGGCTGCATCATTCGTGGTGAAACCTATCATTTCGAGTTGGTGGCCAATGAAAGTGGTGCCGGCGTGACCCGCCTGACCCTGGACTACCAGCTGCCGATCGCCAACGCGATCCTGACTGTGGAAAACGACGCCCAGGCCGAAGCCCGCGTTGTGGAAAAGAGCCGTGACGCGGCCCGTGTTGCTGTGGAAATGGCCAACCTGCTGGAAGCCCTGCTGTGAGTTCGTCTGCTGATTCCACCAAGCCCATGGAAGGGCGTCCCGCACGCAAGCCGGCTCCAGCTGGCCGTGACCGAGCCAAATCGTCGCGCCGCCGTGCTCGCGAGTTCGCGCTGCAAGGCCTGTACGAATGGCAGATCAACCCTCGCAAGGTGTCGGAAATCGACGCCCACATTCGCGAGCAGGAAGATTTCGCCAAGTGCGATCGGCCTCACTACGACGCCTTGCTGCACGGCTGCATTGATCAGGCCGCTCGGCTGGATGCCGATCTGGTCCAGTTCCTGGACCGTCCGATCGAGGAACTTTCTCCGGTCGAACACGCTGTCTTGTGGATTGGTGCGTACGAATTGGCACATTGTCTCGAGGTGCCCTATAAAGTCGCGATCAATGAAGCCGTAGAGTTGGCAAAGAGCTTCGGCGGCACCGATGGGCATAAGTATGTCAACGGTGTGCTGGATCATCTGGCGCCGGGTTTGCGACCCGACGAAGTCAAAGCGGCGCGTCCCTCCGGGCGGTAAGAGGGGCGCCCAACTGGGGGTTCCTTGTCCGTGTCTTTTCAGCCAACACAGCCTGCTGTCACAGAGCCCCACGAAGTGGACGTCGTGGGCCGTCCCGTTGCGCCCGATGATTCGGACACGCTGGAGCAGACACGTCCTTTGCCGCTTGAGCCCGAGGTGGCCGACGCACGTCGCGAACGCCCGGATCTCATGCCCAGCGTGGGCCACATTGGCCGGTATGCGCTGAAATTCGTGATTGGCGAAGGGGGTTTGGGCACGGTGTATGCCGCCCACGACCCACTGTTGTCACGCCTGATTGCCATCAAGACCCTGCATGTGGACCTGCCTGAGCAGGACCGGGCTCAGTTCAACGCCATGTTCTTGAACGAGGCGAGGGCGGCGGGCAGCTTGAACCATCCCAACATCGTCACGGTGTATGACGCCGGGACCAGCGAGCAGGGCACCTACATCGCCATGGAGATGCTCAAGGGCAAGGACCTGAAGCAGCTGCTTTCCATGGGGTGGCGCCCCACGTCTGTGCAGGCCGCCCTGATTGTGCGGCGCGTGGCCGATGCGCTGAGTTATGCCCACCACAAAGGCGTCATCCACCGAGACATCAAGCCCGCCAACATCTTCATGGTGGGCCGAGCCCAACCCCGGGTGTTGGATTTCGGTATTGCGCGCGTGCGCCAGGTTGAAAAGCTCAACAAGGACGACGAGCACAGCCGCTTCCAGGAAATCGTGGGCGGCTCGCCTTATTACATGGCCCCTGAGCAGGTGGTGCAGGCCCCGGTGGATCGCCGGGTTGATGTCTACGCGCTGGGCGTCGTCTTGTACGAAATGCTGACAGGCAAACGTGCCTTCAGTGGCAGCAGCCTCGAAGAGATCGCCGACGCGGTGGTGAACAAGCCCGTGCCGAAGGCGCACGAGGTCAACCCCGAGGTGCCGCGTGCCTTGTCTGATATTGCCGCGCGCGCCATGGCACGCGACCTGTCGCAACGCACGCGCTCGGCCCGGGTGTTGTCGCAAGAATTGCGCGACTGGCTGGACGAGTCCAAAGCCAATCGCCTGACCGACGCAGCCTTGACCAGTACTGATCTCTCGGGGCAGGCCTTGTCGCCAGCACGTTGGTTGGCCTTACTGAAACGCCACTGGGTCGCTGGTGCGGCGGCTCTGGGTGCGGTGGCCATTGCTGCGGGGGGCTGGATGGCTTGGCGCAATCAGGCTGCAGCGGTGGCACCGATGGCTTCAAGTTCGCCAGTCGTGGTGCATGCTGCATCGCCCCAGAAGGGGCCGCCCGCAGTGGTCGCCCCTGTTTTGCCTGCCGCCACGGCGTCTGCTGTGGCGATCGCCGTGGCACCCGCAGCATCGGCCGAGGTGTCGGTGCTTGCTCCTGCTCCAGCGGCATCTGTCACGGTGGCATCGGCTTTGCCCGTGGTGCCGACGCCTGAAGTGAATGCGGCCACGCCGGGGGCATCAACCGACGCGGCGCAGCCGGTTGTGGATCAACCGCCAGGCAAGGTCACGTTGGCGGTCAGCCCTTGGGGTGAGGTCACGGTAGATGGGCGCCATGTGGGTGTGGCGCCACCTTTGACTCAATTGACCCTGGCGCCAGGCAAGCATGTGATTGCCATCAGCAATGCCGATGCGCCGGTGTATCGGAAAACCATCAATGTGAAGTCCGGGCGCGGATATGCTCTCGAGCACCGTTTTTAATCAAGGGAATGTCTGTTTATGTTGACTCGTTATCACCGTGTTTGGCTAGGCGCCATGGCTGTGGCTTCGCTGACGCTCTCAGGTTGCGCCACCAGGAATTCATCCACTTCGCAAGATGTGCCACCCCCTCCTGCTGTGGCCTCTGCCCCGGCTGAGCCAGCTGTGGTGGCGCCACCCAAGGTGGAAGTCACGCCAGAAACGGTACTGGCCCAAGGTGTGAAGGCCTATCAGGCTGCGCAGTACCAACAAGCCGAATTGGATCTGAAGTCGGCCCTGCAGATGGGCTTGTCCAGCCCTGCTGATGTGGCCAGCGCCAACAAGCACTTGGCCTTCATTTTTTGCACCAGCAAGCGCGAAGCGCAATGTCTGGCTGCGTTCAAGGCTGCACGTGCGGCCGATCCCAAATTTGCTCTGAGCAAGGCCGAAGCCGGTCACCCCATGTGGGGGCCGGTTTACAAGCGTAGCCTGAGTAAGAAGAAGTGATGTAGCAGCGAAGGCTCAGCTGGGCTTTCGCCACGTCAATTCAAGCGCATGAGGTCCGGCCGCATTCCAGCGACGGACCTCTTCTTGTAACTGGTGCAGGGTGCGGGGCTGTTGCTGCGCCCAGTTGGCGTCCAGGTTCACCCGGCAGCGCGTACGGGCCTTGATAATCTGGGCCACATGAGCCGGCTGGTCGATGCGGGCGTGGTGCAAGATGATGGCCAGGCGCAGGCAAAGCACTTGGGCCATCAGAACCTTGTCATTCAGGTGCTCGGCCAATTTGATCAGTTCGCCGCGTTGCCCCAGTACGAGCGAGGCCAGTCGCCGCAGTTGCGATTGCGAAAAACCTGCTGCATCGACATGGCCCAGCAGGTAAGACGAATGGCGGTGGTGGTCATGGTGTGACACCATCATGCCGATTTCATGCAACTGTGCGGCCCATGCCAGTTCACGGATCGATTCGCCGTCGGCGGCAGGACGGCCTTGCATGCCAGCCCACAGTTGTAGTGCGCGATCGTGAACGCGTTGGGCATGCCGGGTGTCAACCCGGAAACGTTGCTGCAGTTCTCGCACAGCCGAGTCCCGCGGGTCGGGCAGCCGATGGTTGCGTGTCGCTTCGATCCGCTCTTCCAGATCGAAGATGACACCCTGGCGTAAGGCGCCGCGAGCGGGCCACATGACATCGATGCCGAACTGCATAGCCAGGGTGTACAGAATGGACAAGCCGCCCCCCAGTACTGCTTTGCGGTCGGCTTTCAAACCTGGCAGGTTGAGCTGGTCGACATGGCCGGCCTGCACGCATTGCTCAATGCACCAGCGCAAAGCCTCCGGTGTGATCCGGCCGTCGGTGATGTTGTTGGCCTGAAGCAGCTGTGACACCGCGCCCACGGTGCCAGACGAGCCCAGCGCTTCGCGCCACTGCGAGGGGGTGAACAGGGTCAGGCCTTCTTCCAGTTCGGCCCCGGCGGCAATCTGGGCCGCACGGAAGCCCTCGGCCGTGAAGCGCCCCTCGGGGAAATGCGCCAGCGACAGGCTCACGCTGCCCACCTTGAACGATTCGGCGCGTTGCGGCAGGCGGCCTCGACCCAGAATCATCTCGGTCGAGCGGCCACCAATGTCGATCACCAGGCGGGGCAGTTCGCTGGGTTGCAGGCGGGCCACACCTTGGTAGATCAAGCGGGCTTCTTCGCGTCCCGCAATCACTTCAATGGGGTGCCCCAGGGCGCCATTGGCTCGTGTCAGAAACGCATCGCGGTTGCGGGCTTCACGCAGGGTTTGCGTGGCCACAGCGCGAACCTGCCATGAGGCAAAGCCTTTCAGGCGCTGGGCGAAGCGAGCCAGGCAAGCCAGCCCTCGTTGCGCCGCCTCTTCGGTCAGCAGGCCGTGTTCATCCAGACCTGCACCCAGGCGCACGGTTTCCTTGAGGTAATCCACGCGCTTGTAGCGTCCCTTGTGCAACTCGGCGATTTCCAGGCGAAAGCTGTTGGAGCCCATGTCGATGGACGCCAGGAGTTGGGGGAAGCGGCTGGCTTCAAGTCCAGCGGCAGACTCGGCAGACGAGGCGGGGGTGTCGATATCCATAGCCCGATTGTCCTACCTCTGAATGACAGTTCAAGGTCGCGTATGTGTTGACAGCGTTGCTAAGATCACACCATGACTCTGACTTACATCGTGGCCGCGACCTTTTTGGGGGGCGTGGTCTCTGTGGCCCTGGCTGCAGCGGTATCCCAGCCCTTGTTGACGCTGATTGTTCGGCACCTCGTGAGCCTGTCGACGGGCGTGCTGCTGGGGACGGCTTTGTTGCACGTGCTGCCTGAAGCCTTTGAGTCGGGACGGCCACCCCAGGCTTTGTTCCTGACCTTGCTGGGTGGGTTGATGTTCTTTTTCCTGCTGGAAAAGGCCGAGTTGTACCGCCATGGGCACCACCATGAGCACGATGACCACCATCACCACCACGGCTTTGATGCCGAACAGGCCGGCCGTGGCGGCTGGAGCGTGCTGGTGGGCGACAGCATCCACAACTTCTGCGATGGCGTCCTGATCGCCGCTGCTTTCTTGTCTGACCCCCATCTGGGGCTGGTCACGGCCATGGCCATCATTGCCCACGAAATTCCGCAGGAAGTGGGCGATTACATCGTGTTGATCAACGCTGGCTTCACCCGCATGCGCGCCCTGGTCTACAACATGATTTCGGGTTTTGCTGCCGTGGTGGGCGGGGTGTTGGGCTACTTCCTGATCGGCCCCTGGCAAGAGTACCTGCCCTACATGATGGTGGTGGCCGCCAGCAGCTTCGTGTACGTGGCAGTAGCCGACTTGATTCCCCAGTTGCAAAAGCGCCTGAGCTGGCGTGACACCGTGTTCCAGTTGGTGTGGCTGGGAATGGGCTTGTTGATGATTGCCAGCATCGTGCACGGTTTGCACGATCACTGATCGCTTGCCTGCAGATCAGTCCTTGACCGCAGCGCTGGTGCGTGTGGCCCCCATGCCGGCAGCCACGATCAGCACCATGCCCAAAATGGACAGTGGGTTGATCGGGTCGTCAAACAGCAGCACGCCCAAGATGAAGGCGTGGGCAATGCCCAGGTATTGCAGGCTGGCCATGACCAGAGCCTGGCCTTTGGCGTATGCCCGTGTCATGGCCAACTGGGCCACGGTGGCAAACCCGCCAATGCCCAGCAGCCAAACCCATCCCATGGGACTGGGGGCGGCCCAGGCCGTGTGTCCGCTCAGGTAGGTCAAGCCGCTGATCAGCAAGCCCGCCAACGTGCCAAACAGCGAGAAGTAAAACACCACGCGGTGTTCCGGTTCGCCGGCACGCCCCAGGCTGGCCACTTGCAGATACGCCCAGGCCGACAGCATGCCCGACAGCACGCCCACCAAGGCTTCCACCCATTGGTCACGCTGCAAGGTGGGGCGCAGCACCAGGGCCACGCCCAGAAAGCCGATCAGCACGGCGCCCAGCAGCGGCAAGGGAATGGTCTTGCTGGGTCGGGCCTGCCAGCGTCGCCACAACTGGCGCAACACCAGAAACACAGCCATCCACACCGACGACATGTAGTTCAGCGTGACGGCGGTAGACAGAGGTAGGCGACCGATGGTGTAGAACCACAAGCTCAGGGCAGTGACCCCGGCTAGCCCGCGCAGAAAGTGCAGTCGGGGCACTTGGGTGTGCAGGTTCAGGCCCTGCCACCAGGCCAGGGCGCCCATCATGATGGCGCCCACGAAGCCCCGAAAAAAAACAACCTCTGCCGTGGTGACCTCGGCAGAGGCTTTCTTGACGCACACCCCCATGCCGGCGAACAGCAGGGTGGCCAGCACCATCAGCCAGGCGGCTGACAGTTTGCTGACGAGCCGTCCGACTGCATTCATGGCGAGGACCTCAGTCCTTGAAGTCCATCACGCGGCGATACCACTCATGGAAGTGCTGCATGCCGTCTTCCATCGGGCTTTGGTAGGGGCCGACTTCGTTGTCGCCGCGCTCGAACAAAGCCTTGCGGCCGGCATCCATGCGCTCGCCAATTTCGTCGTCCTCGATGCAGGTTTCCATGTAGGCAGCCTGCTGGGCTTCGACGAATTCGCGCTCGAAGGCCACGATCTCTTCGGGGTAGTAGAACTCCACCACGTTGAGCGTTTTCTGCGGGCCTTGGGGGTACATGTTGGACACGACCAGCACATGCGGGTACCACTCCACCATCATGGTGGGGTAGTAGGTCAGCCAGACGGCGCCCTGTGTCGGCTTCTCGCCGCTGCGGTAGTTCATCAGCACATCGTGCCACTTCTGATACACGCCCGAGCCGGGTTTATCGAAGGTGCGCGCCACGCCCACGGTTTGCACCGAGTATTCCTTGGCCATGTCCCAACGCAGGTCGTCGCAGGTCA